>JAUCCO010000010.1:0-45664 GCA_034676125.1 Bacteroidia bacterium | reverse complement strand
GCAGATAAGAAATTTAGCTAATTTTCAAGTTTATAGATAAAAATAACTTAAATATAGATTTCTTATAACTTAAATAGAATTGAGTATTTTATTACTCAAAATCCATAGAATTATAATATATAAATCAATACTTAAAGTATAATTTGGAAGTAAATTATATTCAGAGAAAAACATAAATAAAGTACCTAATCATTCTTTAACAACTTAATATAAAATAATGGATTACGCAACTTAGCACGTAAATCTAAATCTTCAAACATGCAACTTATGGTTTCGCGTAAGGCTTTGTTTTTATGAGCTTTATTTACCACAAAATTAAATAACCACGGAAACTTAACTAACTTTTGCATGGTGTGGCTAAGCTTTAATTCATCCCATTGACGGGCGTAAAATGCATCATCGTATTGTTTTAAAAATGCGGCATCAAACCTATTTTGTTTTATAGCTTCAGCAATATGATTTGCTGCCATCATACCACTATAAAGTGCATTACCAATTCCTTCGCCCGTAAACGGATCTATTAACGATCCGGCATCACCCACCAATAAAAAGCCTTCACCGCTTACTGGTCGTTTTTTACTTCCCAAAGGTAATCCCCAACCTTGTATTTTACCTTCAATTTTTGCATTTTTAAATCGTGCACTTATCGCAGGATTATTTTCTATAGCCTTTAACATATCGGCTTTAAGGTTTACTTTGCGCTTGCTAACTTCGCTGCTTAACATGCCTGCACCAACATTAGCCATACCATTTGGTAACGGAAATATCCAAAAATAGCCAGGCAACATTTCGGGTAAAAAATGCAGTTCTATAAAATTTTGGTTGTGCATACCTGTTACACCTTGGTAGTATGCCCTTATACCTGCACAGTAATGCTCGTTTTCTTTTTTATTAGGCGAAAGTTTTTTAGCTACAATACTTCTATCACCTTCGGCCCCAACTAATATTTTTATGTCATTAATCTCAAATTCCGAATTATTTTTCTTGTATTTTATTGTTGTTCCTTCTTGGGTTTTTACAATATCAGTTACCTCTGCAGCATCAATAACAGTAGCATAATTTCTATCCAAACGGTTAAAAAGTTCGTTATCAAAATCAATACGTTTGCTAATAAATCCTGGCGGATACTGCTCTTTGCTCATATCCTGCTTAAACGGAATATCAATAGCTTTGCCATTAGGTGCAACAAATTTCACCCCCCAACTTTCTATAAATTCATTTTTTTGATTATCAAAAGCAGGTATTATACTTGGGTCGAGTTGGTTTAGAACATAAACGGTTTTGCCACTTAGCGCATCACCGCAAACCTTATCGCGCGGAAAAACAGCCTTATCAATAATGGTATGAGGTATTTTATGTTTAGCTAAAAACATAGAAGTAGAACAGCCTGCTGGTCCTGCTCCAATTATTACAATTAAATTTGGGTTTAAATCCATTATCTGCAATGATAACAAATACCCCATTAATCTTTGCTATATTTGGTTTGATGGCTTAACAGTGGCAGTTTTTTAACCGACTAAAACAGTAACTTTACCTTATTCAATTATATTGGTTTATTGCAATCCGATTTGGATGCAAGTATTTAGTAGTTAGCTTAAGTAATAAATTATTTAGGCAAATATGGTTTGAAAATAAGCTTGAAATTGCAGTTAAATATTTAAAAGTTAAGTAAAGTTATACAGTCAATATGGCAATGGCTTGATTTTTGGTTATTTTCGCCAAACAATGAGAGTTGAATTTAATCAATTACCCAACCATGCCCGTGTTTGGGTTTACGCTGCTTCAAGTACTTTATCTAATTCACAAAAAGAATTGATACAAGTATCTGCTGATAAATTTACTGAAGAATGGACTGCACATCAAATGCCTTTAAGTGCTTCGTTTAAGATTATTAACGATGTGTTTTTAGTATTTGGGGTTGATTTAGCAAAACACGATATTAGTGGTTGTGGTATTGATAAGTCTATACATTTGGTACAACAGTGGGAGCAACAATTGGGCATTAATTTATTTAATCGTTTGCAAGTAGAGTTTCAGCAAAACGAAAAAATTACATTTGCTACTAAAGGCAAATTGGCTGAATTATTGGCTGATGGCGCAATTCATCAACAAACGTTATTTTATAATAAAATGGTTGCCAATGTTGGCGAATTAAACACCCAATTTTATATTCCGCTAGTGGATAGTTGGGTATATAAACAATTAACTAAACAAAGCGTTTAATGTTGGTTAAAAGGCAAATTCTAAGTAACCTTGCTTCATAAAAATAATTTCACAAATAATAAAATCATAAAAATATAAATGGCTGATATAGAACCAAACAACCAACGACCATCAAATCCACCTAACGGATCTCGCAAACCTAAGGGGCCGCAAATGCCAAAGTTTAATTTTTACTGGATATACGGAATAATATTCGCCATATTTATTGGTATACAATTAATGCCACACGATGTAGCGCTTAAATCTACTTGGTTTAAGGTTAAAAGCGATATGGTATTAACCAATAATGTTGAGAAAATTACCATTGTAAACGAAAAACGCGCAGAGGTAACTTTAAAAAAAGAAGCCTTAGCTGGTGATAAATTTAAAGACTTAAAAGACCGTAGCCTTTTTGGCGAAGAGATTGGTCCGCATTATTATTTTGAAATAGGTGATGTTACCCAATTTAGAGCCGATTTAAAAGATGCCGAAGCAGAATATACGCAACGTAATCCTGGTCAAGCAATACAAATTCAGGTAGAATATACTACCCAACATAATTATTTTGGCGATATTTTAGGATGGATTTTACCATTTTTATTGTTACTGGGATTATGGATGTTTTTGATGCGCAGAATGGGCGGTGGCGGTGCTGGTGGCGGACAATTGTTTAACATCGGAAAATCGAAAGCACAACTTTTTGATAAAGAAAGTTTAGTAAAAATTACCTTTAAAGATGTAGCCGGATTAGATGAAGCTAAGGTAGAGATTATGGAAATTGTAGATTTCCTTCAAAACCCTAAAAAATACACCAACTTAGGAGGTAAAATTCCTAAAGGCGCATTGCTTGTTGGCCCTCCAGGTACTGGTAAAACTTTATTAGCAAAAGCAGTTGCTGGCGAAGCAGGTGTTCCGTTTTTCTCCCTTTCAGGTTCTGATTTTGTGGAAATGTTTGTAGGAGTTGGAGCTAGCCGTGTACGTGATTTATTCCGTCAGGCAAAAGAAAAAGCACCATGTATTATTTTTATTGATGAGATTGATGCTGTTGGTCGTGCACGTGGAAAAAACACCATGCAAGGTGGCAATGATGAACGTGAAAATACCTTAAATCAATTATTAACCGAAATGGATGGTTTTTCAACCGATTCGGGTGTAATTATTTTAGCAGCTACAAACAGACCTGATATTTTAGATTCGGCATTATTACGTCCAGGTCGATTTGATAGACAAATTTCTATTGATAAACCAGATTTAGCTGGCCGTGCCGAAATATTTAAGGTGCATTTAAAACCACTTAAATTAAATAGTGATGTTAATGCAGATAGATTAGCTACACAAACTGCTGGTTTTGCCGGTGCCGAAATTGCTAACGTTTGTAACGAAGCTGCTTTAATTGCTGCACGTAAAAATAAGCACGAAATCGATATGCAAGATTTTCAAGATGCAGTAGATCGTGTGATTGGTGGTTTAGAAAAGAAAAACAAAATTATTTCGCCAGAGGAAAAAGAAATTATTGCCTACCACGAAAGCGGACATGCTATTGTTGGATGGTTTTTAAAAGACTTAGATCCGTTGGTTAAAGTAAGTATTGTACCTCGTGGTGTTGCAGCTTTAGGTTATGCGCAATATTTGCCAAAAGACCAATATTTGTATACTACAGAGCAAATGGAAAACATGATGTGCATGACCCTAGGCGGACGTGTAGCAGAAGATATTGTGTTTGGTAGGGTTAGTACTGGTGCGCAAAATGATTTGGAGCGTATAACACGTATGGCTTATGCTATGGTTACTATTTATGGTATGAATACCGTGGTAGGTAACGTAAGTTTTAACGACCCCAATAACGAGTATGGATTTACAAAACCATATAGTGATAAAACTGCTGAATTGATTGACATGGAAGTGCGTAAGCAAATTGATATGTGCTACCAAAAAACCAAAGAATTATTGCTTGAAAAACGTGATAAATTGGAAGAATTATCGCGCATATTATTAAAACGCGAAATATTATTTCAGCACGATTTAGAAGAGATTTTAGGTAAACGACCTTTTGATGTGGAAGTAGAAGAAGTAAAAGTTATTTTAGATAGCCCAATTGCTGATTCCAATGTACCACCTTTAGCTCCTTTAACTGAAGAATAAATTTTAGGAATTGAATTAAGTTAACATGGGCGCAAAAATTTATTTTTGCGCCCATGTTTTTTTGGGTTGAAGTTTTTAAATTGGGTTATGATGCTATTACAATTACCTAGTTAGTACTTTTAGTTTATTCTGTAGACTCGCTCTTGTTATCTTTATTAAAATTACTGTAATGTGTTTTATTATTGCAAACAGATAATAAATGAAGGTCCTCGGGTTTATTATTTATAAGTGCTTCTTTCTTTTTTCTACTCCAGCCTTGTACTTGTTTTTCCCTATAAAAAGCGTGGTCTATTCTATTAAATTCTTCATAGTAAACTAGCTCAACAGGTAAGTGCTTTTTTGTATGATTGGCCCCTTCTCCATTTTGATGTTGATTGAAGCGGTATTCTAAATGAATAGTACTACCCGTGTAATAACTACCATCAGCGCATTTCAATATGTACATGTATCCTTTCATAATGGGTTGTGGCTGCTGTCTGCTGTCTTCTGTCTTCGGCTACGCTCAGACAGCCAGTAGCCAGCAGCCAGCCAGCAGCCAGCCAGCCAGCAGACAGTCAACTAATAGCGGTACCGATAACAGATTAAACAACAAATATAATTCAAACATTTAACAAACAGAATGGTGTTAATCAATGGCTTAAACGAGGCTCATACAGTGTAAACTTTTCAGGACGAGTCACCCCCAAACCGTTGTCTGAGCGTATTATCAACAACTGATGTCTGAGCGTAGTCGAAGACAACAGTTGTGGCCAATAGCCGCTGTTTGAGGTTAGCCTAAAGCAGGCGGCATGGCTTTTCTGTTTTCGCCTTCTAGAATATATACCCGTTTTGTTTAATTTTAAATAGCTTGTTATGCGGTCATGGTATTTTGTTTAAATATTATTTGTTCAACATGGTTTAGTTTTTTAAATCTTGGTCGTCTATTTTTCTTCAACAAAAATACTTGTATCAAACGCCAAATCATGTCGCTCTAAAGAGGCATCAAAAATAAATTCATAAAAAAACGAGGTACAAAACTGTACCTCGTTGTATAACCTGAATAGGTAAAAAACTTATTTTATAGTTGGCATATACTTAGCTAAAATTTCTTTTTGGGCTTGGGTATAATTTTGTTTGTTGTAATACAATTGCATGTAATTTAAGTTGGTGGTTTTTATGGCCAAGTAATTTGCTAATTCGGCAGCAGGGCCAGCTAGGCGGCTATTGGTGCTTAACATTGCATCAAACAAGTGTGGTACTAAAGTTTCGCTGTAAATACCACAGGTTTTTAATGCTGCAAATGCATTGTTTCTGGTTCTAAATTCCCATTGGTTACTTGCATAATTAATTAATGCATTGGTATGTATTTTTACATCAATATTATTGTTAACACACAATTCGTGGTACTTAATATTTACACTATTATTCATGCCATACACATCTTTTACAATGGGTAAATACATGTTTACATTAGCTGCATCTATTTTACATATTTTTTCGATAGCAGCTTGTACCACATCATAACTTTTATCTGTTAACGATTTTGCTATAGCACTCACGCAAAAAGTATTATCGCCATTATACGCTTTTATAAAAGTTAATTTAGCTTGAGGTTCGGTATTTTTAAACACACTTAATAATTGGTAGTTGGTTACTTCATCATTTATCAATTGGGTAATAATTTCGCTTTGCATAGCATGAAAAGTTTCTTTGCGAAATACTTCCATCAACAACTCACGTTTTTTCTCTACATCTACTTCTCTTAATGCCACCAAAGCGTCATACCTATCAAGCATATTAGGTGCTGCTAAAACTTGTGCTTTTAGTTGATCGTACGATTTTTTAAAGTTAACAGTTTTCATCACCATGCTATTTGGGTCGAACAACACAAACGCAATTTCTTTTTTATTAGGATTGGCAATTTTTACCACTTCAAATTGGTTTTGTATCCATTCTTTTTTAGTGTCAAAAGTTCCATCGGTGTAGTGTACTTCAAATATGATGGGCATTTTAAAAAAGCCTATTACTTCATCTCGTTGATGCGTTTGTTCGATAGCAATTTCGGTATGTTGGCTGCCATCTTTTAATATTAAATCTTCAAAATGAACATTGTATTGTGGTTCGCCACCACGCAAAACCCATTGGTCTAAAAACCAACTCATATCAATTCCTAATTTATCTTGTATGGCTTGTTGTATATCATTTGTTTCAACATTGGCATAAGCATGTTTAACTAGGTAATGGTTTAATGCTCGTTTCCATTCTTCTTTACCTAATACATAACTTAACATGCTAATTACATTTGAGCCTTTTGGGTAATTACGTGCACTACCTGCACTCGTATGTCTTATTGGGAATTTATCTTTTTTTGTAGCTTCAATTGCCGAGTTTTGTTCGCCCCTGCGTTGCCAGTTGTATGCATCATCACCATAAAGTTTTTGGGTTAGCATTTTTGGATAATAAGTGGCAAAACTCTCTTGCAACCATGTGTCGCGCCAATCGCGTGCTGTTATGTAATCGCCAAACCATTGGTGGGTTAACTCATGACAATTAACACCAACATAATTTCTATCTAAATAAGCACGTTCATCAACATTAAAAAAATCGCCAAATACGGTTGCTGTTGTGTTTTCCATTGCACCATATAAAAAGTCTTGCACCATAATTTGCGAGTAACTTTCCCAAGGATATTTTACACCCGTTTCTGCTTCTAAAAAATCTACCATCATTTCGCTGTAACGATAGGTTGGTTCGGCCCTGTCGGCAAAATCTGGGTAGTAATATAAGTTCATTGGAGTACCATTACCGCTTTTTGTTTTTTTGATGCCATATTTACCAATTCCTAACATCAGTAAATAACCTGCGTGAGGTTTACTCATGCTGTAATGCCAAGTTGTGGTATTGTTTTTATTCGCTGTTTTTTTAAGTAAAGCACCATTAGATAATACCTCATAACCGTTTTCAAAAGTTACCACCGTTTCTGTAATAAATTTATCGTTTAATTCATCATACATTGGTATCCAATAACGGTTATCTACACCTTGCCCTTGGGTCCAAATTTGTTTGCGCACTGCAAAAGGATTTTTAGTTGGATTTTCGGGTACATTCCAGCCAATAAAGTAAATTCCTTTACGTGGTGTAGCTTCGTAATCAAAAGTTATGTTATTGGTTTGGTCCCATTGCAAAGGTTTAGCAGGTTTAACCCAAACGCCTTTGTCGGTGGTATAAAATGGTAAGGTTTGATTGCCCAATAATGCAGATTTTATTTGAATACCAGGAGCATCAAAAAAAACTGAATCTACTTGTTTTTGTAATACAATAAAGCTGTGTGTTACTTTACCTTTTACCAACCCTTTTTGGGTATCAAAACTCACTTCCACTTTCATACGTGTAATGTCAAGTGAATGTTCTCGGTAAGAGGTGTTATCTTTTAAATAACTCCGGTAGGTATTTTGTGCCGAAGCAAATGTGCCAATACAAAGGAAGGCTACAAGTAGTTTTTTCATGATTAATTAAATAATGCTTGAGTGCAATATAATAATTATCATTAAAGTATATAGATAGGATGTTTATTCTTGCTTCTTATTCTCGTCAATAAACGGAATAATCTCTTTTAAACCAGTGGCAACTTTCATCTCGCCAGTTAAAAAATATTGTAACATTGGTCCTGCTAATACACTTGTTAAAACAGCCATAATTACTAAGGCTACAAATAATTGTTCGTTTATTAAACCAGCTTGAAGAGCCAATAAACCAAGTACAATTTCCATTGCTCCACGTGCATTCATCCCAAAACCTACTGCTAAACTTTCGCGTATAGATAATCGGCCCCATAAAGCGCCTAAGCCTACACCAATAAGTTTTGTGCACACTGCTAAAACGGTAATTATTATTACCAATGTTAGATTAAAGTTTGCAATAAAATTTACCTTAAAACCAATAGATACAAAAAATATTGGAGCAAAAATATTGGTTATAAACTGATGAATAATTTCTCGAGCTCTTTCTGTAAAATGCACCGAATCGCCAATGGCTATACCAACTATAAATGCACCAAATATGGCATGTATGCCTATTTTTTCGGTAAATGCTGCACCTAAAAATGCTAGACTTAATGATAGTGCTAAGATACCGCCTGGCCACGATAAATTTTTATTGGCCCAAGGCAACGATTTATTAATTAAAAGTCTACCAACAGTTAACATTAAAATGGCATATCCAATGGTTAAAGCAAGTGTATATAAAAAGTTTAACGAAGCACCACCCGTATTCATCATACTTAGTATTACCGAAAATAAAATCCAGCCAACCAAATCATCAAACATTGCAGCCGCTATTATTATCATTCCTATTTTGGTTTTAAATAAGTTTAAATCCATTAAGGTACGTGCAATTACTGGTAATGCGGTAATGGCCATTGCGGTTGCAATAAATAAACTAAACACCAATTTATCGTTTGCAACTATATTGTTTTGATGCAAATAATCATACAAAAAATTACCAGCAAAATAACCTAAGGTGAGTGTTGTAATTAAACCTATAAAGCTTGTTTTAAGTGCTGTTTTACCTTGCTGCCTTATAACAGCAAACTCTACTTCCATACCCGCAGCAAACAGTAATAACACAACTGAAATGGAAGAAAGGCCATCCATAACCATACCCACATTTCCTTCTGTAGTAAAAACTTTATCAGCAAAAAACGGATAAAATTTCCCTAAAATAGTTGGGCCTAAAATAATACCGGCTACAATTTCGCCAACCACTAAAGGCATACGTAATTTCCTAAAAAACTCACCCAATACTCTGCCCAGCAATAGCATTAAGCTAATGGCTAATAGCAGGTTTGTGGTTTCATCGTGCGACATGTGTTAGGATGTTTTATAAATTAGTTTTCGGTTGAAGTTTGGGTTGCATTTACAATTAGCAAATCGCACGGTAAATCAGCTAATGCAAATTCAATATCATGCCTAAATACCCTATCTAAAATATTTAAACTGGTATCTGGTGAATTTAAAACCAATAAATCAGCATTATGTTCTCGAGCAAATTTTGTAATTATATAACCCGGTTTGCCTTCAATGCGTTCTGTTTTTAGTTCCAGGTTGCCACAATCTGTGCAAGCTAAAATCTCATTTAATTTATTTACCTCTTCATTTATAACTTGTTCTTTTCTGGAGTCGTTGCTGTCTTCGCTTCTTATCACGGCCATTTTACCAGCGTCTTCTTCTTGTATCACATACACTTGTTCTGCATGCATGGTTTTGGCCATATAAATTGCAGTTTCAATAGTGATTTCTGTCTTTATGTTATCGCTTCCTTCCACTACAATTCGTTTAATTGGTGTAGATTTAATGCTTGGTTCGCGCAACATTAATACGCTACATTTTGCTTTACGGCAAAGGTTACGAGCTATGCCGCCTAAAATATATTTAAGCATGCTCTCTTTTTCTAAGGCACCAGCAACCAATAAATCAACTTGTTCATTTTCGCAAATAGCAATTATTTGTTCAACTGGATCTCCTTGTTCCCAAACAACTTTATTGGCATTGCCATCTAACTCAAACCTATGTAATAAATGTTTTAGGTATTGCTCTTGTTGTAATGTTTTATCACCAATATGAATAAAAATTAATTGGGCCATAAATAACTTTTGTAACCTACTTGATTCGGCTAAAATGGCCTCTATTCGTGGCGTAAAACCTATAGCGATTGCAATTTTTTTAAACGGAAAAGTTGATTGAGAATCCATAACTGCGAATATATATGATAACTGATGATAAAACAGTAAGGTGCAGGAATTGTTTAGGGGTATTTGCCTATAAAAAAGAGGCTGTACCTATTGAAACAGCCTCTTTTAATGAATAAGGTTTAAGTTAGTTTTTTACAATCTTTTTTACTGTTTTTTGTCCATTCAATTCGCACGAAATAAAATAGATTCCAGGTGATAACTTTTCGATAGCACTTAAAGAATAGTTGTTGTTTCCTGCTTGAACTTGCAGGGTTTCTACCGCAATTATTTTACCTGTTAAATCGGTTACTTCAAGTTTCGATTTAGTTTCGATTGGTGAATAAATATTAATAGTAAGTTGTTTGTTAAACGGATTAGGATACAGTAGAACTTGGTCAATATTGGTTGAGTTAAGATCAATAGTTCTTATTTCAGAATATGTGAACGTACCATTAAGATCAATCATTTTTAAGCGGTAATAAACTATGCCTTTTAAGGAATTAGTTATTTCTGTATCAATAAATTTATAGTTTACTAATGCCATACTATTACCAGCAGCTTTTGTTTTACCTATTGTATTCCAATTATCATTTGTTGATTCTGACCTCTCAATTTCAAACAAAGCACTGTTTTTTTCACTGGCTGTTTGCCAAGTAAGCATTCCATCATTGTTTACTTTTATAGCAGAAAAACGAGTGAGTGTAACTGGTAATGATGTTGCGTTTTCATCAGCACCCATATATGGTATGGTTGGATGGCGTAATTGACCGTCAAAATCAGTATTTACTGTTGCAATTGACTTACCAGAAAGAATAAGATTTCCAACGCTAGAACCTGCAAGATGTAAATCAATTGCCGACATGAAAATTGCAGCATAATTTACTGATGAAGTATCATTTAACGAAGCGGATTTCCATGTAGCAAAATCTACCGGAACCGTGCTCCACAAGCCCATTTGAGAAGCGTTTGTGGTACTTAATGCATTGTAATTAGCAGCCCAACCAGAAGCTGGTGTTCCTGATGCATTTGCAATGGCATAATTCCCTATTCCACCAGTACGTGAATTGTTGAAAATATTATTTATAACATTAACATTTGCAGTACCAGTTCTACGGTAAGCCTGACTAGCATTTGCATTAGAACTAGCAGCATAACCTGAAATATATACAGAATTAAAGAAGATGTTATTTGCTGTAGCTGCTGATTTATCATTAATACCAGAAAGTATAGCTGCTGAATCTACATTTCCGCCTAAGGCAATCATGTTGTTTATTACATTAGCAGAAGCAACCAAGTCTAGGTGAATGCCTGATATTTGAGCTGTAGCAACTGTGGATGCATTATTTAGTGCATAAATTTTGTTTGAAGAAATATTTACCACTGCAGATGCATTACTTATATTTATTCCAAAAACAGCGTTTGCCACATTTGCAGTATTGTTAAGATTATAAATGGTATTGCCACTTATTGTTTGTTGTGTACAAGCGGGTGTACTCACAATTCCAGCTAATGATGGTGTAGCAGTAGAAACCGTAGGATTTGCAGCATAAATATCATGAATAATATTATTGCTGATAATTAGTGGAGCATTTACTACTGTAGTTGTTACCCTTATTGCATTATGGCCAACAGCAGTTGTATTACCGGTTGATGCAATATTTGCGATGGTATTATTATAGATGTTTGGTGTATTTGTAGCGTTGTTAATCCATATACTTATTACTGTTCCAAGTTGTGAAGTTTGAATACTATTTGCAACTGTGTTGTGACCAACTGTATTGCCGCTAATAGCACATAATCCGCCAGTCATTTCAATGCCACCAAATGTACCAGCACCACCAGTTAAATTAATATTTTGAATAGTGTTGTTGATAACATAAGAAGAATCGCTTATTCCTGTTTTGCAAACAATTCCGCGCCAAGCTATATTTCCAGTATTTAGCCATGCAGAGCCGCCAGCATTAATACCAGAACCTCCAATAAAGTTACCCGAAATGGTATTGTTTACAGATGCTGTACCTGCTTCAAAACGTATTGAAGTTTGGGCCGTGGTAGCCGTTGTATTATTATATAAATTATTATTTTTGATAGACCATCCACCTCCGTTTCCTGTTGCAGTTACAAATATTCCTGTTGTATTCCAGTTAAAAATATTATTGTTTTCTATCACATTCGAATCGTTTGGAATTAATGCTGTACCCGCACTATAAATTGCATTTGATGGGCTACCTGTTACATCAGAACGATCGCGAATATTGTTATAACGAATTACGTTATGATTATTTCCTTGCAATTCGTTTGTGGTTAAAATTTCTATGCTTCCACTTGCCGTTGTAATATTTTGTGATTCAATATTTAGGTATTGCAATGTGTCGGCTATCGCATCATTTAAAAAAGCAAATACAGAAGAGGTGGTGGCAGTTGTGCGTGTATTACGAATCGTCCACTGACTTGCAGAACCTGTTCCATTTGGTCTTCCATCAAAACTAATTCTATCTATACCATTTAATCTTATTAGTGGAGTTGCAGAACCCGGGTCGCCAGCAGTAATTCTTGATGTAACACCTGTTGCTGGCCTTATTGTTACATTCCAATTTCCACCTGTTGAATAAAATGGATTAAATACAATTGGAAACGTTTCTCCAATTATTCCATCATATGTACTTGACAGTTCGAAAATAACATTGCCTGTTAAACTAGCAGAACCAAGTGCCGTGGCAATATCTGTAAGGTTAGTATAGGTATTTCCTGTTCCTACAATATATGTTCCTGGGGCTATAGAAGTAGTTTTTATAAAAGTGCGAACGTTTGCGGCAACATCTGGGTTAGCTGCATAGTTAGCAGGATCATAAATGTCGAATCCTGTAAATGCAATACTTTGAATAGGGTTTACCGCTATATTAGTTCCTGATGCAATTTGATCGCGAGAAGTAATATAAAATTGATAACTACCTACCGCAAGTGTACTGAAAGAACTGCTCCATTTATAAACACCATTTATTGTAGCAGTTGGCACACTATCTGGCACTAATCCAGTAAATGCGCCTGTGGTTCCGCTTCTGTACCATAACATGGTGCTTCCTGCAATACCTGCATTACTGTTGTCGTGTATTGTGGCATAAACCGATGGTGCATTTAAATTATTAATAATAACATTTGTAATTACTGGTGCCGAACTATCTAATAATGATTGGTAAGTTTCAAAAGCACCAATTGTTGGACTAGTAGCACTGCGGAATGTTCCTAAAATATCTGTTGTTATAGCAGGTGTTGATATTGGAATTCCACTTAAACTAGCTGGGTTAATTGCATTAAAAGTAAGGTCTGTAGAACTAGCAAAGGTTGGGTCAGCATTTGCACTACCTCTTTCAAATCCATCAGTAGGAGCAGTTCGAGATATTGCAGCAGCAAATAATTGCAAACTTAATCTATCACCTGTGGCATACCCTACAAATCCATTTGTATTAGGAGCCCATAAAATATTATTAGAAGCATCTGCAACATTGCCCGCACTTATGTATGCACCATAATGTTTTGCAACGCCAGTTTGTGATGGAGTAACACTTGCTAATATATTGTTTTTATAAGTAAAATCTCCTGTTCCACCTTTCCATAAAGCAGCTGAGGTTGCATTAACCGAACTATTGTCAATCAGTATGGAGTTGTTGTAATATTCTGCACTACCACTTGCAGTGATGCAATGAGAAATTCCTCTAAGTAACATGGTTGCACTTGCAGATGCTGGATTAGCCGTTGATAATCCATAAATAACGTTGTTATATACAACAGCTGTTGCATTGGGTGCTACATCAACCCTAATGCCAGTTATCCCACCCGTTGCAGTTGCACTTGTACGTGATAGATTATACACCGTGTTATTAAATATTTTTGCTGTGCCAAAATCGGATACTGTTGTTGTATTATTAACCCAAATACCTGATGAAACTTGTGTAGATGTATGCAATAAATTTCGAACAATAGACTTTGAAACCTCCACATTTTTTTGTTGAGATACCTGAATGCCATTAACAATTAATGTTGCTCCTCCTATATCACCAGGTAAAACTCCACCTATTATTGTAGTATCTAATCCTGCAGAAGTAATAACATTGTTAGAGTCAGGAAATGCAGCTGTTCCAATAAGTAGAATTCCATTATAGCTATTTTCAATTTTTATATTTTCGTAATGGTTATTGTGGTTTGCGCCCGATAATGAACTTGGTGCTGTTAACTGTGTAGATTGAGTTATACCAATACTTGCTGTGTTTGTTCTATTTAAAGTAATTCGTGTGTTTTTAATAATGTTATTACTCGAGCCTAGGGTTGAAGATGCATTGGTTATGCTATATCCATATTCCATTTGGGTTGCAGTTGTACCGTTATTCGCATCATTCATTACATCAATACCATCAAATGTTACATAGCTTGCACCTATTAATGAAATTACGGCATCAGTAGTACCTGTTCCATTTAAACCACTTAAAACAGGATTAGTTCCAAAGCCAGATTTTTGAAAAACAATTGGGTTCAAAACGTTGCCTGATGTTGTAAGTATAACAGGAGTTTCTATAAATGTTATTGCAGCAGTTACGTTAAATGTAACTGGCCCACACACGCCATAATTGTTTAAGTCTGCCACTGCTGCAGTAAAACTAGTGTAATTGCCAAATGATGGGTCTATTGTATAAAATCCGTCTAAAGCTGGTTTTAGCACAACGGTTACACTATCATCAACTGGTACCGTATCAACTACATTGTTTGGCATAGATGTCCATACTTTTATTACATGAGAAGTATTTGCTTGAAAAAAACTACTACCTACGGTAACAATCGTATCGTTATGGCCAATACCACCAAGTGTATCTAATAATGAAGTTAAAAAAATGGGGGTTTGAACAATTCCATCAATATCCCAATTCACGTAAACACTATTAATCTGGTTCATGCCATTGTTCTTAATCTTTACCTTTATACTCTGATTTCCTGAACAAAATTTATTAGGAGAAACCAATGCAATAGTACTGGCATTATTATATGCTTCTGGATTAAGTGTTCCTACTCTGTTTAGCACAACTACAAACGCATCATCGCCACCGCCATTATTAGCTTGGTAAGCATTAGTTGTTGAAAGTCCTGTTGGGGTTGATGTAAATCCATTTAAGTAAAAATATCCTTTATCATCTGTGCATATGGCACGACCGTAATCTGTTCCACTGCCTCCATAATAAGTACCCCATAAACGTGCTCCTGTTGAATCAAATTTTGTTGCAAATGCATCATAAGGTGTAGCTCCAGGGCCACCAGCTAATGTTGGTTGAAAAGACCCTACAGAAGCAATTCCGCTTAGCGAACCTGTTGCTCCAGCCATAAGAATATTTGCATTGTTATCAATCGCCATTCCAAATCCAGCAATATCATAACCTGTACCTCCATAATATGAACCCCATTGACGAACTCCCCCAGGAGTAAATCTTGCTATAAATGCATCGTAAGGAGCAGCTATTGTGGGCCCTCCACCAAGTGTAGTTTGAAATGCACCAGGAGTTGCAATACCTGCTGTAGAGCCCGTGTATCCAGTGGTAATAATGCTATTTGTTGCATCTGTTAATACAGCAACGCAAACAGTGTTTTGGTTACCACCATAATAAGTAGCCCATAATCTGTTTCCAGCAGGACTAAATTTTGCAATATGTCCGCTAATTGTTCCAGCAAATGTTGTTTGATGCGCACCTGGTGTACTCATCACAGTTCCTGTTGTAGATGTTTGTCCGCTTACTAAAATATCTCCATTTAAATCTTTGCATAATCCAGTTATTCTATCATCACCTGATCCACCATAATAAGTTCCCCATTGGCGAACTCCAGCGGTGTCAAACCTCACTAAAAAAGCATCATAAGCTCCAGTTCCATATGCTGGCTGGTATGACCCAGGACTAGCAATTGAAGTGCCTGTTGTAGCGTTAGAATATCCAGCGGCATAAATACTATTGTTATCAGCTATTAATCCATATAAAGCTTCATTGGCCGAAGCTCCTCCATAATAAGTTCCCCATATACGAACTCCTGCGGCATTAAACTTATTAATAAATCCATCTTGTAGGCCACCTAATGCTGCTTGATGAGCGCCTGTAGTAGAGATTCCAGTTGTTGATGCAGTAAACCCTCCTAAATGAATATTACCAAAGGTATCAATTGCAAGCGCATAACCATAATCAGCTCCTGTACCACCAACATAAGTTGCCCAATCTAAACTTCCGGATGAAGTGAATTTTACAACAAAAGCATCAAAAGTTCCACCTCCATATACCGTTTGAAATGTACCACTTGTTGCAATATTTGTGGTTGATGCTGAAGAGCCCGTAATAAATAATGCACCAGAAGCATCACGACTCATGCCATAACAATTTTCTGCTGCGCTTCCGCCAAAATAAGTTCCCCATGGCAATGGATCTATAACCAGTGTTTTGTTACGATTATAAGTTCCAGCATTAACTCCATATAAGTTTTCACTAAGCTGATTAAATTTTACATTTACTTTTTGTTCTTCGTTATTATTTAATTGATAGCTATATGGAATGGTTTCATCAATATCGCCATAAGTTGTTTTAATAATAATATTACCATTATTGGCAAGCGATGTTTCGTTAGCACCATTTATTTTTAGCTTTAGCAAGCTAACATCTGCTCCTGGATGAACAATAAAATTGTATTTGAAATTACTATTTTGAGATTTGTTATCAAGCAAAAATTCAACATCAATACCTGGATAAATATTGGTGTACAATACTTTTTTATAATGTTTTACGCCAGTAACTCCATTTACAGGTGTGCCTGTGGTGTAATAATTTATGGTATTAGTGTTGGGTTCAAATGCTGTAACCAAAGCTTTATTTGCGCCAGAAAAATTAATATCAACCCTATGCGAATAAAAAGTTACTTCATCCATACTTGGTTCATAAGGCATTTTATTGTCTTTATCTGGGTCTGGTTTTGAAGTTGATTTAATTACTTCATAACTAAAACCATTTTGCCTAAGTTGAACATGAAATCCATTGCCAGAATAAAGATAAAGTACCTCTTTATTTGGAATGTTATTTTGGTCTATAATCTGACCTTTGTTTTCGATAAAGCCATATTGGGCCTTAATGTTTTTAACATTTGTGGCAAACAGCGCAAATGATGAAAAAATAAATAACGATAAAATAATTAGTCTAATTTTAATCATAATAAGTTGGGTTTATTAAATCTAAGGTAATGGCATTAAATTAATAATGACATTAAAACCCTTTAATGTGAGTGTTTTAGTCCTTTTTTAGTGGATGTTTTTCTAACTCATTTACCCAAAAACAATCAAATACCAACCAAATTTAAAGATTAGCTTTTTATACATGCTTTAGTTAAACTTGTGGCCTAAAGATGGTAAAAAAAGATATACTTTTAGAAGCCTATTTGCACATTTGCGAAGCCAGGGCAATGGCCGAAACATATGAAGCCAATAGGCCAATATGCAAGTACGTGCATTCTACTTCTCGTGGCCACGAAGCTATTCAATTAGCTGTTGGTATGCAGCTTAAGCCGTACGATTATTGCTCTCCTTATTATAGAGACGAATCAATGTTATTGGGCATGGGAATTAGCCCTTACGAGTTGATGTTGCAATTATTAGGCAAAGCAGAAGATCCGTTTTCGGGCGGTAGAACTTATTATGCACATCCAAGTTTAAATAGAGACGAATTTCCTAAAATTCCGCATCAAAGTAGTGCTACAGGTATGCAAGCAATTCCGGCAACTGGTATGGCACATGGTATTGCTTATAAAGAAAGTCAAAGGTTAAGTACCAAAGGCGAGTATCCTGTGGTGTTGTGTAGTTTTGGTGATGGTTCTATTACCGAAGGTGAAGTGGCTGAAGCATTTCAGATGGCTGTATTAAAACAATTACCCATTATTTATTTGGTTCAGGATAACGATTGGGGAATAAGTGCCAGCGGAGACGAAATGCGTGCGATGGATGCCTACGAATATGCAGCAGGTTTTAAAGGTTTAAAACGTATGCGATTAAACGGTAGCGACTTTGTAGAAAGTTATGAAGGCATTACAGAAGCAATAGAATTTGTACGTAATAACCGCAAGCCAATTTTGGTTCATGCTAAAGTTCCATTGTTAGGGCACCATACTTCTGGTGTGCGTAAAGAATGGTATAGAACTGATGAAGACATGGCTGTTCATATCAAAGATGACCCTCAACCCAAACTAAGAAAATTGTTACTTGAAATTGGGGTTAATGAAACTGAATTAATAGAGATTGAAAAAGATGCAGCATTTAAAGTAGAACAACACTTTAAACAAGCAGTAGATAGTGCCGACCCAGACCCAAGCACTGTGGAAGAACATATATTTGCACCAAGTGGCGCAACACAAGAAGTAGGCAACCGCACACCCCAAGGCAAAGAACCAAGTGTTATGGTGGATGCTGCCTTACATGCAGTAGATGAGCTAATGGCCAAACACCCAGAATGTATGTTTTATGGACAAGACGTAGGTGGACGACTTGGTGGTGTATTTCGTGAAGCAGCAACTTTAGCTGGTAAATATGGTAACAATAGGGTGTTTAATACACCTATTCAAGAAGCATACATTGTTGGTTCTACTGTTGGAATGAGTGCTGTGGGTGTTAAACCAATTGTTGAAATTCAGTTTGCAGATTATGTGTGGACAGGCGTAAATCAATTGGTGTGTGAGATTACAAAATCATCATACTTAACCATGGGAAAATATCCTGTTAGTACCATTGTTAGAATTCCTATTGGTGCTTATGGTGGCGGTGGTCCATACCATAGTGGAAGTATAGAATCAACTTTATTAACTTTAAAAGGAATAAAGATTGCTTACCCAAGTAATGCAGCCGATATGAAAGGATTAATGAAAGCCGCTTATTATGATGGCAATCCTGTAATTATGCTTGAGCATAAAGGTTTGTATTGGAGTAAAAATCCGGGTACAGAGTTGGCTCGATGTGTTGAACCTGATGAGGATTATATTTTACCTTTAGGCAAAGCAAATACTGTTTTACATGCAAGCGATGATGCAATAGTTAATGGTGAAAGTTGCTGTATTATAACTTGGGGAATGGGTGTGTATTGGAGTATAAATGCCGCCAAACAATTTGCTGGTAAAGTAGAGGTTGTTGATTTAAGAACACTACAACCTTTAGATGAAGATTATATTCAGGCTGCTGTTAAACGCCACGGTAAATGTTTGGTAGTAACAGAAGAAGCGATATTAAACTCGTTTGCCGAAAGTTTGGCAGGACGAATAGCCCACGATTGTTTTAAACATTTAGATGCCCCAGTGTTTACTATTGGTGCTAAAAATATACCTGCTGTGCCTTTAAACGTTGTTCTAGAAGCCGAAATGCTTCCTAATGCAGATAAGGTAGCTGCTAAAATTGAAGAGCTATTGAGTTACTAAATTTATTAATATCTATATCTACTCCCCAACCGTAGTTTTATGGTTGGGGATTTTTTTTTGTGATGTGGTTAAAGCATAAAAAAAGCTGTGGTGTTAACGCACAGCTTTTTATTTATTATAGTATTGTTGTTATCAAATTAAACTAAGTTTATTTTAATACGTTTGCCAATTTCTTCAATGTCTGATTTAAATTTTTTGTCTGTTTCAATTAAATCATTTACCGTTTGGCAAGCATGTATTACGGTAGAGTGATCTCTGCCGCCAAAGTGCATACCTATTGTTTTTAATGATGCTTTAGTTAAATCTTTAGCATAGTACATTGATATTTGGCGTGCTTGAACAATTTCGCGCTTACGTGTTTTTGATTTAACCAATTCAACCGGAATGGTAAAGTAATCGCAAACCAATTTTTGTATAAACTCGATTGAAATTTCGCGAGAAGAGTTTTTAACAAAGTTTTTAAGAATTTGCTTAGCCAATTCAAGCGTTACTTCTTTACGGTTTAATGATGATTGTGCTAATAAAGATACTAAAGCACCACGCAATTCACGGATATTATTATTGATGTTATGCGCAACATACTCTACCACATCTCTGCTTAAAGTAATGCCATCATTATACATCATGGTTTCTAATATACTTAATCGAGTTTCAAAATCGGGTTGTTGTAAATCGCACGATAAGCCCCATTTAAAACGAGATAACAAACGCTCGTCCATACCTTTTAAATCTTTAGGAGCACGGTCGCTGGTTAAAATAATTTGTTTGCCTTGTTGGTGTAAATGGTTAAATATGGTAAAAAATATTTCTTGAGTTTTTTGTTTGTTCTCTAAAAACTGAACATCATCAACAATTAATACATCTACGTTTTGGTAAAAATTTAAAAAGTCTTGGCTGCTGTTATTTTTAACCGACTCTATATATTGGTTGGTGAATTTTTCAACCGGTACATAAAGTACAATCCTGTTTTTGCTATTTTGTTTAATTAAGTTTCCTATTGATTGAACCAAGTGTGTTTTACCTAAACCTGTTTCACTAAAAATCATTAATGGGTTAAATGATGTTCCACCTGGCTTGTTAGCAACTGCAAAACCTGCCGAGCGAGCTAAGCGGTTACAATCACCTTCAATAAAGGTATCAAAGTTTTGACTAGTATTTAAATTACTATCAATGTTTAGCTTTTTTAAACCAGGTATAATAAACGGATTTTTAATGCTGCTACTTAAATTAAGTGGCATGCCAATATTTTGGGTGTCGGATTTATGGTTATTACTACCCGGTATGTTTACTACATATGGGTTTGCATTATTACTACTGTTCTCAATAATTATATTGTATTCTAATCTTGAACCTGGACCAAGTTCTTGTTTTAACGTCTTTTTTAGTAAAGTTACGTAGTGTTCTTCTAACCATTCGTAAAAAAACTGACTAGGAACTTGTATCGTTAATATTTTATTGTCAAGTTTTACTGGCTTGATTGGGTCAAACCAAGTTTTAAAACTTTGTGGTGATACATTATCTTGAATCAATTTTAAACAGTTATTCCAAACACTTTCGGCAGTTTTATCAGTCATAATTTGTACTCTTTTCGTTTGTGAAAATGGGGTAATTATTGTTAATAAAAAAATTTTTTTTACGACAAGTTTCGTTTGGAATATCCAATAAGCTTGTAACTGTTTGTGTTTGTTGTTTTTTTTGATGTGTGAGGTGATGAAAAATGCGACATTTTTATCAAAAAAAAATGTTTATAACCAACAGTTTTCTGTTAAAAACTTACACTTGTTGGTACAATTATCAACGTTAGCTAACAGCTTTTTGGGTTTATGTATACATTATTGCCTATGCCAGTATTTACTAGGGCTTTAGCGCTATCAAAATATAAATCTATTTTACCAAGTTGCAATCCTGCCCAGCCTACTTGGTTGATAATTACCTCTTTATTATCGGCATTTTTTAAGGTGATGGGTTTAGGTAAAAACGTGTGTGTATGACCGCCAATAATTACATCAATATTTGATGTTTTTGCAGCCAATTTTTTATCACTTAATTTATCATTTCCATAATCAAAACCAAGGTGCGACAAACATATAACCAAATCGCATTTTTTATCCTTTTTTAACTCACTTGCAAGGTTATTTGCAATAGCAATTGGGTCGTTATAAATAATATCACCATATAACTCTTTAGGCACTAATCCATCCAACTCAATTCCAACTCCAATTACCCCAATTTTTACGCCATCTTTATTAAATATTCTGTATGGTTTTACTTTTTCGGTCAATAAGGTTTTGCTAAAATCATAGTTACAATTAATAATTTCAAACTTGGCATGTGGCAATTGGTTTATAATACCTTCAATACCATTATCAAAGTCGTGATTGCCTAATGTTATTGCATCATAGCCCATCTCGCTCATCAACTTATATTCTAATTCGCCATCAAAAAAATTAAAATAAGGTGTTCCTTGAAAAATATCTCCAGCATCAAGTAACAATACATTTTTTTCTTCCTTTCTAATTTTCTTAATCAGTGCCGCACGTGTTGCTGCTCCGCCCATGCCTGCATATCTGCCTCCATCAGCCGGAAATGCTTCAATGCGGCTATGCCAATCATTGGTATGTAATAGTGTTATTTTTATTAAATCGGGTTTGGCTAATGCGCTTAATGGAAACTCATTTAATAAGGCCAATGCACCAAGTTTAACACCGGTTTTTAAAAATGCCCTGCGATTAGTTTTGTATAATGCGTCCATTGTTATTGGCTTTAATGGTTTGTTTTAACTTTACGTAATCTAAAATGGCATCCCTAATTTTATAGTTTAATGAGGTTCGTTTACCGCTAGCAAGCATTGTTGCGCCATCGCCACCATTCACCATATAATCTGTAGTTGCCACACGATAGGTTTTGGAATAATCAAACGCAACACCATTTATTTTAACATCGCTAGCCACACCATTGGTTAAGGTTAAAGTAATGCCACTAACTGGAGCACCTTTCCATTTGGCAATCCATAAAAATAATTCAATACAACTTTCTCCATCTAACTCCACTACATCAATCATATTGTCAAAAGGCATTAGCTCGTATATTTTACCAATCATTATGGGTCCTTTTTGTATCGAAGGAATTCTAATGCCACCTGTATTTAATACACAAAAATCTACTGTTTGGGTAGTATTAGTTCTGGCATAATCAATACACGCGTCAGCCACTAAATTACCCAACGAACCATCAGGTAATGCTTTGATAAGTGTTTCTTCTGCCTCGCCAATTACCTCATTCATTTGCTTATCCAGTTTAAGCTTGTAAGGAGCAATCATGTTTGCAATAGCAGTATCATACAATTGTAGGCTATCGGCAATAATCTTTATATTATTGTCGGTGTGTTTTGCCAGTTGATATGGCCCACCACAAGCTGCCAAAAATATAATGGCAACAATGATTGATAAATTTATATTTTTAACCTTGTTGAAGAAGCTCATCTAATAGGTTTTTTAAAGTTTTAAACGCTGAGTTTTGCTGTGAAAAAATGGTGTTTAGGCATTGGCGTATTTGTGAATTTTTTTTACTTGTTGTTGATTTGGTTATGTTTTTAAAAGCTTTAAAATCTTGCGGTAAACCAAACTTTGTTCTGCTAATTCCAAACTTTTCAGCTTCCCTGTCAATCCACTTTTCTATTACAGGGTGTACTATGATATATCGTTTTGAATGATCATTTTTTTGATAAAGTTCAATATCCGCTACTGTTTGCTTCTTAGTATAATCTGTTGTAAACCTTTTGGGTTGATTTTTATCTCTGTCAATAATACCTATTCCAATTATATTGTTATATACTTTTAGTTCAAGCGTTTTTATTACTTCACTATTGTTTAGTTGATGATTGGGATTAATAAATCCTAACACTTCAATAAGTGCTGTATCAATATAACATTCGGGTATTATTGAGTTATTCATAAACTAATTTTACTCAACAAATGCTTCGTAGTTAAAAAACACATCAGTACCATAATCTAACATTTGACTAAGCTCCTCGGGAGTTAGTTGCCTAATTTCTGTTTGATAATTTTTAAACGAGCAAATGTAAACAGCAACATCATCAAAATTAGTATTTTCAATAATTGTATTGAGTAAATACGGACTGTGTGTTGCCACAAAAAACTGATTAGTTTCGGCATCAATTATTTCTCTGGCTATTCTTGCAATATATGGTGGAAAACAATGTGCTTCGGGTTCTTCCAAAAGTATTACGGCATTGTTGTTTGATTTTATTGCAGCCAAATAAAATATTATTCTTTTAAGTGTATCAGCAATTAAGTCGTACGAATACTTGTATGATATACCTTCAACTCTTTTTTGAATTTCGAATGTTTTATTTACTTGGTCAATTAAAAACTCGAGGCCATATTCCTCAAAAAAGGATACAACATCTTGTCTAAGTGATTTATTGGTAGATAAGATGGTGAATAAGTTATCGCCATGCGGAGCATTTAAAAAGCTTGAGTTTGACGAGCTAGCTAGCGCACTTTTTTCAGATGAGAAAGTATAAGGTCTAATGTTTGATTCAATTTTTCCGAATGAGCTATGATTATTAAAGCAGCCAGTTTCATCAACTCCAATTTGTTTAATGCCTATGCCAGCTTTTTGGTTATCATCTAATTTGTTAAAATCTGATTCAACACTAGTAAAGCCTTTTTCGGCTATTGATTCTAGTAACTTAGCATCAGTTCCAAATGAATATTGAAAGCCTAAATTGTTTTTTTCTTTAAATAAATTTCCAGATAAAAGATTTGTACTTATTTTAATTGGTTGAGTAACGTCATTATCATAAAATAATTGATAAGTATGAGAGAATCTAACCACATCATTAAAACTTGACAAGTTAGACAGCATGGATAAAGCCTCAAGTATGTTGCTTTTTCCTACATTCGGTTTTCCTACAAAAATATTTATTCGTTTAGGCGCAATTTCCAAATGCTTAACTGACTTAAAGTTTTCAATTAACAATGAATTAATGTGATTTGGATTCTTTTTCATCATGTTATTTTTTATGCCCTGTACTCACCAAAAGTTTTTCTAAACACATCAGCTACTTCGCCTAAAGTTGCATAAGCCTCAACAGATTCGATGATGGTAGGCATAACATTGCTGCCATCTTTAGCTTGTTGTTCAAGTTTAATTAATAATGCTTGTACATCGGCTTCATTTCTGTTTGCTTTTACATGTGCAATTTTTTCGGTTTGAATTTTTCTAATGCTATCATCCACCTTAAATAATGGTGGAGCAATTTCTTCGTTTGCAGTATATTTATTTACACCAATAATTACTTTCGAGTTATTTTCAATGTCTTTTTGGTATTGATAACTAGCAGCAGCAATTTCTTTTTGCATGTAACCTTCTTCAATGGCGCTAACTGCACCTCCCATACCATCAATTTTAGTAATGTACTCCCAAGCAGCAGCTTCTATTTGGTTGGTTAATTCCTCTACAAAATAACTTCCACCCATTGGGTCAACGGTATCAACCACACCGCTTTCGTAAGCAATTATTTGTTGGGTACGCAATGCAATTCTAGCTGCATTTTCGGTAGGTAAACTTAATGCCTCATCAAACCCATTGGTATGCAAACTTTGTGTGCCACCCATTACAGCGGCTAATGCTTGTAAAGTAACACGCACAATGTTTGTATCTGCTTGTTGGGCTTGCAATGTGCTACCACCAGTTTGGGTATGAAAACGCAACATTTGTGCTTTGGGATTTGTAGCACCAAGTTCTTTAGCCATGCTTGCCCACATTCTGCGTGCAGCTCTAAATTTAGCAATCTCTTCAAAAAAGTTGTTGTGTGCATTAAAGAAAAACGACAAACGTTGTCCAAATACATTAATGTCTAAACCTTTTTGGATAGCAGCTTGCGCATAAGCTTTTGCATTGCTTAAGGTAAATGCAATTTCTTGTACTGCGGTACTTCCTGCTTCGCGAATGTGGTAGCCACTAATGGATATGGTATTCCATTTTGGCACTTCATTACTACAGTATTCAAAAATATCAGTAATAATACGCATGCTTGGCTTGGGCGGATAAATATAAGTGCCACGCGCAGCATACTCTTTTAAAATATCGTTTTGTATTGTTCCCGAAATCTTTTTGATATCAGCACCTTGTTTTTTAGCCAAAGCAATATACATCGCCAATAGGGTAGATGCAGTTGCATTAATGGTCATTGATGTAGTAATTTTTTCTAACTCAATGCCATCAAATAAAATTTCAATATCACGCAAAGTATCAATAGCCACGCCTACTTTACCCACTTCACCTTCGCTCATGGTATGTGTGCTATCATAACCAATTTGTGTTGGCAAATCAAAAGCTACACTAAGGCCCATTGTGCCATTTGCCAATAAATATTTGTATCGTTTATTGCTTTCTTCGGCAGTACTAAAACCGGCATATTGGCGCATGGTCCAATGTCTTCCACGGTACATATCGGGTTGTATTCCTCGGGTGTAAGGAAACTGTCCCGATAACTCTTCCATCGGAATATGTTTGGTATATATTGGGTTTATTTCAATCCCAGAATCGGTCATTCTTTTTTCAGTCATGTTGTGCTACTTTAGTGTTCAATAAAAAGCTAAAATACTAATCAAATAATAAATGAAACTCTTTACGAATAAAGTCTAATGCCCTATTGGTTGGTATGTTATCCATCAACATCATTGCTTCAAAAATTGCTTTACTTAAATCTAAACCAACCGCATTATTTCCTAAACCAGTGTAAGCTGTATTTATAATGTTAATCATTTCTTCTTTAGCAATACGCACCATTTGCCACGATTGTGATGAAACATAAATTTGTTGCGAAGCATTGTGGTTAAATTCATTATTAATATCGGCTATTAATGCAATTTTTAAATGTGTTGCACTTACGCCTTGTGTAGTTACCCTTAAAATTAAATTATTCGGACTCATACGTTCCATTAAAATTACCAGACGCTCGTATGCTTGTAGTTTTAAAGGCGTAATTAGTTTGTTGGTTTCTAGTCTTAAATCCATTTGTCTGCGTTGGTATTCATTGTCGAAAAAGTTTTTTAACATAAACTGTACAATTCCAAAAACAACACCCGCAGGTATAATGTATTTAAGTACTTCAAGTAACGATAAAATATAATCTGTTGATTTATCCATAATATTTAATTGTTGGTTTTAAATTTTTAACCAAGGGCGAATTTAATCACAATAACTACTTCTACAAAGCAGGTGTTCCTAAAATATGGCAATAAAAGTATTAACATGTGTAAAGGTGGGTAACTATCTGTGATTTTTTTTTGAGGTAACGTATTTTTGTTTAGTTAAGATGAAAAAAGCCAAGCAAAACATAATCAGTACTGTAACTAACGAGCCTAAAGATTTTGAGCGCGAAGAACCCGTTGCAGCACCTACTAAAAAGGGTGCAAAAAAAGTTGCCGAACCCATTGCAAATAAATTTTCGTTTTTAAAAGATGAACGATTTATTAAAATATCGGGTTTAGTTTTTATCCTACTGGCTACATTTTTAGGATTTGCCTTTGGCTCGTTTATTTTTAGCTGGCAGTATGATCAAAACATTGCCAAAGAAATTAGTTGGGATGTGTTTTTACAATCAGACCCCGATACTGCCGAAAACATTTTGGGTAAGCTAGGCGCTTGGGCTGCCTATGTTTTTATGTACAAAGGTTTTGGTATTGCATCCTTTGCATTTGTATTAATTTTTGGTTTGGTGGGTATTAAATTATTAACCGATACAACTCCTTTGCCTATTGGTAAAACCGTTCGATTCAGTTTTTTTGGTGTACTTTGGTTATCGGTTACTTTAGGATTGATCTTTACCGATGTTTGGCAAATTTTAGGTGGCGCATTTGGTCATTTTGGGTATTTATATTTAAAAGGATTAATAGGTACAGTAGGTGCAGTTTTTGGGTTGATATTTTATTTATTGGTGTTGTTAGTAGTGGTTTTTAATATTAAGTTTTATCAACCCAAACCTATTGCCCAACCAATAATACCCGAAGCCGAAGAAGAAAATAACAATGCCGAAGTAATTATTGGAAACACCATTTTAGCAGCAACCGAAGCCGAGGCAGCACCACTTAACCCAGATGATTTTGTATTAACCGTTAAGGAAGATGAAGAGTTGGAAACTGTTGAAGAACCTATAACTCCAATAGCAGAAGTTGAAGAAGAAATAAAGGAAGAAGAAACCATTCCTGTTATTCCTATAGTTGCAGCAGCAGCAATGGCCAGTAATTTAGTAAAAGCAATTGAACCAGAAGTGCCATCAACCGGGGTTTTAACTACCGATAGCGGACTTGTACTTGAAGTGCAAGAAACACCCGAAGAAGATGAAGATTTAATAAACAAAGCGGCTTATGGTGGCATTGATACAGAGTACGACCCAACTTTAGATTTTGGCAATTATAAATTTCCAACCTTAGATTTATTAAACGATTACGGAGGCGAAAACAAATCGAATGTAGAGGCTGCCGAGTTGCAGGTAAAAACCAAAATGATTGAAGATACTTTAAAAAATTACAACATAGGTATCAAAAAAATATCTGCTACAATTGGCCCCACTGTTACCCTTTACGAAATTGTACCACAAGATGGTGTGCGTATTGCTAAAATTAAAAACCTTGAAGATGATATTGCTTTAAGTTTAGCCGCATTAGGTATTCGTATTATTGCACCTATTCCTGGCCGCGGCACAATAGGTATTGAAGTGCCAAATGAAAAACCAGCAATGGTAAGTATGCGTAGTGCTTTAAGCAGTGCTAGGTTTCAAAATGCCGACATGGATTTGCCCATTGCATTTGGTAAAAATATACAAAACGAAGTGTTTGTTGCCGACTTGGCCAAAATGCCCCATTTGCTTATGGCAGGTGCTACAGGGCAAGGTAAATCGGTTGGTTTAAATGCCATTTTAGTTTCGTTGTTGTACAAAAAACATCCATCACAAATTAAGTTTGTTTTGGTAGACCCTAAAAAAGTAGAGTTAAGCATTTATAAAACCATCGAACGACACTTTCTAGCAAAAATACCAGGCGATGCAGATGCTATTATTACCGACACAAAATTGGTAGTAAACACACTTAATTCGCTTTGTGTAGAAATGGATAACCGGTATGATTTGTTAAAAGATGCACAAGTACGTAACCTTAAAGAGTATAATGCCAAGTTTATTAGCCGCAGGTTAGTGCCCAGCGATAAAATTCCACACCGCTTTTTACCTTATATAGTTGTGGTTATTGATGAGGTGGCCGATTTAATGATGACAGCCGGTAAAGAAGTAGAAATGCCCATAGCCCGTTTGGCACAGTTGGCGCGTGCTATTGGTATACATTTAATATTGGCCACACAGCGCCCTTCGGTAAATGTAATTACAGGTATGATAAAGGCAAACTTCCCGGCACGTGTAGCTTTTAGGGTATCTCAAAAAACCGATTCGCGCACTATTTTAGATGCAAACGGTGCCGACCAACTTATAGGAAAAGGAGATATGCTTTATACCGTTGGCAACGATTTGGTGCGTTTGCAATGTGCATTTGTTGATACACCCGAAGTAGATAGAATAGCAAACTTTATTGGCGACCAACAAGGTAAAGAACCATATATTTTACCCGAAGTAAAAACCGATGAAGATGGCGAAAATGGCCCTGCCGAATTTGACCCACGCGAGCGTGATAGTTTGTTTGAAGAAGCCGCACACATGATAGTGCAACATCAACAAGGTTCAACATCATTATTACAACGCAAATTAAACCTTGGTTATAACCGCGCAGGCCGATTAATAGATCAGCTAGAAAGAGCCGGAATTGTTGGTCCGTTTAAAGGCAGCAAAGCCCGCGAAGTATTTGTAACCGATGTAATGCAGCTTGAAGATAAACTAGCCGAAATTCGCGAAAAGGGATAACCACCAATACTATAAATATTTTTTGGGCGTGTCCCGCCTTTAATGGGCGGGCCGGGCTATGCACTGCAAGTCCTCGCTCGTACCTCACTGTGGGCTTTCCGTTGCTATCCCTCACGCGTGGTTTTACTTTAAGTTAGTAATTCATTTTTTATTTAAAAGCATCTTTGTAAACAGCATATAAAAAACTTGCACCGCATACCAAGAATTGGTACTTTTGATTTAGAATTTAAGGTTATGGCAAAAAACACTTCTATACTTTTGGGCGATTATTTTGATAATTTCATTAGTCAACAAGTTAAAACAGGTAAATTTTCTTCGGCCAGCGAAGTAGTGAGAGCAGCTTTAAGAATGTTTGAAGAAGAAGAAGCTAAAAAAGTAGCACTCGTTAACGAACTTAAAAAAGGAGAGCAATCGGGGTTTGTGAAAAACTTTGATAGAGATAAGTTTTTGGAAACAATCCATCAAAAACATGGCGTAAAATAATGGTTATAAAATTAGTAGCGAAGCCAAAAACGACATTGAAATCATCAGGATTTTACATCAGCAAATGGATATTGAAAACAGGTTGATTGAGTAATGCGTTCGTCCGTTTATGCACTGCAAGTCCTCGCTCAACCCATAAAAAAAGCCCCCAAATTTGGAGGCTTTAATTTTTTAGAAATATCTATACGGTTAGTGAGTTGATAAATAGCTTGCAATACCTTCTGCGGTATCTTTTAAGCCATCTTTACCCTTATTCCAATCAGCAGGACAAACCTCACCGTTTTCTTCGAAAAATTGTAATGAATCAACCATACGTAATGTTTCATCAACGCTACGGCCCAAAGGCAAATCGTTAACTACTTGATGACGTACAATACCGTTTTTATCAATTAAAAATAAACCACGGTATGCAACACTATCTTCGCCTTGGTTACCAATCCAAATCATATCGCCATTATCATCATAGTTATAATGACCAGCTAATACACCATAGTTTAAAGCAATGGTTTTATTTACATCAGCCACCAACGGGTACTTTACACCTTGAATACCACCATCGTTTTGTGGAGTATTTAACCAAGCCCAATGGCTAAATTTAGAATCGATTGAACAACCTACTACTGCTACATTACGTGCTTCAAACTCTTCAATTCTGCGTTGAAAGGCAATAATTTCTGTAGGGCAAACAAAAGTAAAATCTAACGGGTAAAAGAAAAATACCACGTGTTTTTTACCAATAAATTGCTCTAACGAAAAATCTTCGGCAAACTCACCACCGTTAACTACGGCAGAAGCTTTAAACAAAGGAGCTTTTTTTCCTACTAACATTGTCATAATAATTTTTTTATTTGTTACTAAATATAATGCACCAAAGGTAAGCCTAAATGCACGGTATAAAACTCATTTTTACTTTACTAATTTATAACTAAAAGTTATCCATTCATTGATGCTAAAAACTCCTCATTGCTATTGGTGTTTTTCATGTTTTTTAACAACACAGCCATAGCTTCTTCAGCATTCATATCAGCAATGTGGTTGCGCAATATCCATACACGTTGTAAGGTAGATTTGTCCATCAATAAATCTTCACGTCTGGTACTACTTGCCACAATATCAATTGCAGGGTAAATACGTTTGTTAGCCAATCTTCTATCAAGCTGAAGTTCCATGTTACCTGTACCTTTAAACTCTTCAAAAATTACCTCATCCATTTTACTACCTGTTTCTGTTAATGCAGTAGCAATAATGGTTAACGAACCACCATTTTCTATTTTACGTGCAGCACCAAAAAAGCGTTTTGGTTTGTGTAATGCATTCGCATCAACACCGCCAGATAATATTTTACCAGATGCCGGCTGAACGGTATTAAAAGCACGTGCCATACGAGTAATTGAGTCTAATAAAATTACCACATCATGTCCGCACTCGGTCATACGTTTTGCTTTTTCTAAAACAATATTAGCAAGCTTTACGTGTTTTTCAGCAGGTTCATCAAAAGTACTTGCTACCACTTCGGCACGTACGCTACGTTGCATATCTGTAACCTCTTCTGGGCGCTCATCAATTAATAAAATAATTAAATATACTTCGGGATGATTTTTTGCAATGGCATTAGCAATATCTTTTAATAAAATGGTTTTACCTGTTTTAGGTTGTGCCACTATTAAACCACGTTGTCCTTTACCAATAGGTGCAATTAAATCAATAATTCGGGTTGAGTATGAAACTGAATTTTTTGATAAGTTTAATTTTTCATCAGGAAATAAAGGTGTTAAATGTTCAAACGCTACACGGTCTCTAATTTCTGCAGGACTGCGTCCGTTAACATTTTCTACTTTAATTAAAGCAAAGTATTTTTCACCTTCTTTTGGAGGGCGAATACTGCCACGCACCGTATCACCAGTTTTTAAACCTAATAATTTTATTTGCGATGGTGATACATAAATATCATCAGGCGAAGTTTGGTAATTGTAATCACTAGAACGTAAAAAACCGTAACCATCAAGCATGGTTTCAAGCACACCTTCGCTGCTTACTATACCTTCTAACTCTTGCAATAAAGCTTGTTGTTGTTGTATACGCTCATTACGCTCGTTGCGTTCGTTATTGCGTTTTTCTTTCCAGTTATTGTTGCCCGTATTTGGGTTGTTTTGCTGGTTAGGTTGTTCGGTGGGATTATTGTTTGTTTGCTGATTATTATCTTGAGTTTCCTCAACATTATTTTCAGGTGCTTGTTGTTTTTCAATTTCGGGTTGAGCCGGTTGAGTTTCTTCTTTTTTTTCCTCAACTACCACAGGTGGCGTAAAATCTAAATCTTCAAGTAAACTATCTGATGAGTTGTCCATCATTTGTTCTTCGCTTACTATTTTACTATCGACTTTTTTAGGTCTTCCTTTTCTTTTTTTAGGCGCATCATCTGCACCAGTGTTATTCGTAATATCGTTCATCTTTATTAGTTATAGTAACCGCAGTTACTTTGTATTGTATGTATTAATTCTGCTTTGTAAAAAGTGTTAATATTTGGCATGTAATGCTGTTTAGCCACATTGCGCAAACCCGAAATAATTATTTCAGATAACGAAGTAGAATTATGTATCAAAAAAATTTAAAATTAAATAAGATTTTGTTTGATTGTTTGCCCAACACTGTTTTCTGTATTAATCATATTAATTACAACAGAAAGTGTTTGTGCGATGGAAGAATTTCCGTTTGCAAGGTAAAAATAATTTTTAGAATGCAAAATATTTTTATTTCACCTTATTCATCAGTAATTTAAAATGGATTATATGCGTTAATTCCCTATTTAAACAAATAAAAAAGCCATGCTGCAAACACAACATGGCTTTTAATACTATAAATATTTTAGTGTTATACTAAAAGTTTAACTGGGTTTTCTAATAACTCTTTTAAGGTTTTTAAGAATGCAGAACCAACAGCACCATCCACTACACGATGATCACAGCTTAAAGTAACTTTCATTACTTGACCTATTTTCATTTGTCCGTTTTCTACTATTACGGTTTCTTTGGCAGCACCTACAGCTAATATACAAGCATCTGGTGGGTTAATAATTGCGGTAAATTCATCAATACCAAACATGCCAAGGTTTGAAATGGTGAAGGTATTTCCTTCAAATTCGTTTGGTTGAAGTTTTTTAGTTTTAGCTTTTTCGGCCAATTCTTTTACTTCAGCACTAATGTGTGATAAACTTTTGCCATCTGCAAATTTTACAACTGGTACAATTAAACCATCTTCAATAGCTACAGCTACACCAATATTAATGTGGTGGTTGTACCTAATTTTATCACCTAACCAGCTAGAGTTTGCAGCAGGATTTTTGCGCAATGATGCTGCTACAGCTTTAATAATAATATCGTTTACTGATATTTTTACAGGGCTATATTCTAACATAACTTTACGCGCTTCAATTACCTTATCCATGTTAATACTCATGGTTAGGTAAAAGTGAGGTGCGGTATGTTTGCTTTCACTTAACCTGCGTGCAATTACTTTGCGCATTTGCGAAACAGCAACTTCATCATAACTTTCTTTGCCTACCACTGTAGGTAAAGTAATGCTTTGTTTTGCATCAGCTTTTGCAGCTGGTGTATAAGTTTCAACATCACGTTTAACAATACGTCCACCATCACCACTGCCACTTATGGTAGCAATGTCGATACCTTTATCATCAGCTATTTTTTTAGCCAATGGCGATGCCTTAATTCTAGAATCAGTATTGGCAGCAGGTGTTGCGGTTGAAGGTGCAACTGGTGCTGTGATTTCTTCCTTTGCTTCTTGTTTTGGTTCTGATTTAGGCTCTGCTTTAGGCTCTTCTTTCACTTCAGTTGTTTTTGCAGGAGCCGAAGCATCATTTAATAATGCACTAATATCTTCACCTTTTTTACCAACTATTCCAATAAGTGCATCAACAGGAACGCTGCCACCAGCCGGAATACCAATGTGTAGCAAAGTACCTTTTACGTAGTTTTCTAACTCCATTGTAGCCTTGTCGGTTTCTACCTCAGCCAAAATATCACCGGGTTTAATATCATCGCCCACTTGTTTTAACCACGAAACAATTACACCCTCAGTCATGGTATCACTCATTTTGGGCATGCGTATTACTTCTGCCATATCAATATATATTTTATATTATTTTGTTAACTTAAAAATCAAGCAAAAATAACAATACTATTCATTTAAGCTACTCAAACTTAAAAATCTCTAAAATTCAGTCTTATATCAAACCCAACTTTAAACCACCTACCGGGCATTTGCACAAATCCTGTTTCTAAGTAATTGGTATTAAATAGGTTTAAAACCTCTGCAAATATGGATACTTGTTTTTTACGGTAAATTAGTTTTGTGTCAAACAGCGTATAGTCTGGCATTGCTAGCCTGTTTATGTGTCTTACACTAATTGTTTGGGTAATATTTTTATGCCATTTTAGGTTAATTATTCCTATTGCATGGTGTTTAATATTTGATAAAGTATACCTGCTTTGGTAGTTGTCGCTGGCCAAAATATTTGCATCAATATACGTATAGCCAATTTCGATTTTATTTAAAAAACCATTTAATTGTAGGTTGATGTTGGTTTCAAACCCTAATAAATTTACCTTATTTAAATTTTGAGGTTGCCACATTTGTGATGTATCAGTACGTGCCCAATCAATTAAATTATTGGAATTACGCTGAAAAATCGCAGCAGACATAAATATTTTTTTACTGATAAACTTTGCCCCAATTTCGGTTGATGTTGCTTGCTCAGGCACTAATAATGCATTGCCAATATTTGACGGTCCGTTATAATACAAATCAGTAAAAGTAGGTAAGCGCATGCCCTGATCTGCTGATGCAAAAAGTATCCATTTTTTATGCATTTGATAACGAACATCTATACCTGGAAAAAACGCTTTGTTATTACCCGTATACTGGTTTAAATATACACCAGGTGTAATGGTAAGTTTATTGGTTAGTAAAGAGAATTTATGTTCTAAAAACAATCCAAAAATATCACGTTCACGCTTGCCTAAATTGGTGCTTTTTAATCGTTCAAAACGGCTATCAATACCAACTCCAGTTTCTCCAATTTTTGATTGGTAGGTTGCATGAATTTCGGCCCCAGCTGCATGAGAATAGTGATAGTTTTGAAATACAGAAGGGTTTGATCTAATATAAACATAATGATCTTGGTTGTAACGATAATATGCTTGGGTTTTTATTTTAATGCGGTTAAGTTTTACTTCGTGTTGTAAGCCTGCAAAACTTGTTTGTATACTTTCAAACTCGTTTGGGTTAGATACATAAAAACCGCGTGCACCAAAGGTTCTATCGGTATGGCCGGCTGTAAGGTTTAGTGTTGATTTTTTAAATTTTGCAGTAGCTTGATAAAATAAATTAGTGGTTTTAAAATCGGTATTGGGTAAATACCCAGTTGATGATGACCTGCTAAACGAAATATGTTGACCAACATTTTTATAATGAATTGCAGCGCCTGCTTTTAATCCTAATAAATTAAAATCGCCACCAAATGCGCCAAAATATACCATATTTTTTTCGGGTACTTTGGTTACTAAATTTATTGCCCCGCTTAATGCATTTATGCCATACTTGCGCGATGCAGTAGTTTTAATAATTTCTATTTGTTCAAGTGCTTCGTTTGTAATGGGTAAATTAAATTGGTGATGACCAGTTTGTGGATCGCTAAGTTTTAACCCATTTAGCAACAATAATGTTTGATCAAAAGAACCACCTCTAATGCTAATATCGGTTTGTACACCTTCTGGGCCACGTTGCCTAACATCAACCCCGCTAACAGTAGCCAACCAATTTGCAGCCACCGTACCAGGAAGCTGGCTAATTTTAGCAATGGTTATAATTTCTGATGGACTTAAACGTATTGCTATTCTGTTGCTTTTAATGGTAGCCTCATTTAAAACCAACGAATCTATTTGTGCAAAAACACTTGTAGATAATAATGTTAGCAGGGGACCAATAAATAATTTTGTTAACTTATACATTCAGTAAAATTTGCCGCGAGTATAAATCAATTGTAATTATTTTTAGTCCTAAAAAAAATCTAATTTACAATGGAATGCCGATGCTACATGAAAATAGTTCAATAATTCCCGAACCGAAATTGGACTAAATTGAATGTGCTTTCGGTATAAGATTTGAAAACTACTTGTTACACCCATTTATGGTAAAATTATGTATGACATTGTGGTATAGAAGCTTGGTGGTACAACTAATTATTTTCCAAACCTTGCAACATGTGCGCTAAAATAGGTTCACATTTTTCTTTGCAACAAGGGTAAAAATTTCCATGTTTCCAGTTAACAGATTTGGGCGATTGTCCCCACCAAAACTCTGTTAATGCCAAAGGTTTTAGTTGATGTAAAAATGCGTATTGCAATAACTTTGGTCCAGCACACTCGCCAGCACCTGCGGGTGGATTTTTGTAGGTAGCGTTTTTAAAAATATCACGTAAACTTTTGTAATCACCTTTTTGGTTGATAAAAGTATAACGGTTAAAAATTTGTTGTTGTAAAGTATTGGAGAATTGTTTTCGCTCGAGTTTAAGTTTGCTAATGGCCAATTTGTTTTCAGGTTCATTGGTTTCTAACACTTTTATGGCAGTAGTTTTTATTGTTAAAGCTTGCATGCCTTTGTTTAAAAACCCATCCAAGGTTAATAAATCAAACACCGGAGGAACAAATTTAGCGTGGTGATTTGCACCTGCTAGCTTGCCTGAAAAAGCGGCTAAATATCCTATTTCTTGTTGCGCATTTTGCACCACCAATACACCAAACATTTTACCAATAATTGTACTATTTAAATCATTAGTTAAACCAAAATTATGTACCCAAGTTTTTTGGATTTGCAAATGATGTTGAAGTTCTTGTGCAGCCAATAAACTAAGTGGATGTGGAGATTCACCTAGTTTAATCATGGTGAAATTATTGGGAATTAAATCTATATCAACAACAGATGTAAAACGCGTAAAAAATGGATTTTCCAAACAAGTAATTTAGTTAACTCATTCGTTCCATAAGCTCAATTGCAGTTTGTTTAAGCAATAAAGTTTTTTCTTCCGGTAAACTTACCAAGCTTAAATGTTTAAATGCCAATTGCAAGTGTTGTTCTTTTAATTGATCGGCCTTATCGCGCACTTTGTATTTGTTATAAAGGTTTAATACGGCAGTAATTTTTTCTTCACTTTTTGCGCCTAACCAATAATACAATTCGTCTTTATCATCTCCAGTAGCACTATTTAATGCTTCAATTAATAAGATGGTTTTTTTGTTAGCGGCAATATCACCACCAATTTTTTTGCCCACTTTATCTCCTTCACCAAAACTATCTAAAATATCATCTTGTAACTGAAACGCCACACCTATGTTTTTCCCAAACTCATACAAATGCTGAGCATCTTCGCTATTTGCACCAGCTACCAAAGCACCTATTTTTAAACTACCACCTAATAAAACTGCTGTTTTTAAGGTAATCATTTTAAGGTAATCTTGTTCGGTAACATTGGTTTGGGTTTCATAATTCATATCCCATTGTTGGCCTTCACAAACCTCAGCTGCAGTTTTATTAAAAACCGAAATCAACCCAAGTAAATCGTTTGTTGCTGTTTCGCATAATAAATCTGTAGCCTTTATCATCATCAAATCACCCGATAAAATTGCTATGGTTTGATTCCATTTTACATGCACCGTTGGTTGGCCACGTCTTATATCCGCATTGTCCATAATATCATCATGTACCAAGGTAAAATTATGAAACATTTCAAGTGCTAATGCAGCTTTAGCAGCGTGTTGCATATCACCACCAAACATATCATTGGCCATTAAAGTTAGCACAGGTCGTAATCTTTTACCACCCAAATTCATGATATACTCAATAGGTTTGTATAACTCTTGCGGCTGTTGAGTGTAGGTTAATTTTGCAATTTCTTGCTCAATAAATGTATGTAACTCTTTATATGTTTTCAAACAATTGGAATGTTATTAATGTAAAAATAGTAAAACACTTATGGTTAAATAAAGTTTGTTTTTTTTATCAGTTATTAAATGGCAACGGGTGCTTTAATACCTGGATGTGGATTATAGTTGTTGAACGTGAAATCATCAAACACAAAATCAAAAATACTGTTTACATTTGGGTTGATGGATAAGGTTGGATAAGGTCTTGTCTCTCTACTTAATTGCAACTCTACTTGTTCAAAATGATTGCTATAAATGTGTGCATCACCAAAAGTATGAATAAAATCGCCAACCTGTAAATTACAAACTTGTGCAATCATGTGGGTTAATAATGCGTACGAAGCAATATTAAAAGGCACACCTAAAAACATATCTGCACTACGCTGGTATAATTGGCAACTTAATTTTCCATCGGCCACATAAAACTGAAAAAATGCATGGCAAGGCATCAAAGCCATTTGAGGTAAATCGCCCACATTCCAAGCACTCACAATCATTCTACGCGAATCTGGATTTTTTTTAATGGTTTCTATCACCTCACTTAATTGGTCGATGTGTTTGCCATTTGCAGTTGGCCAACTGCGCCATTGGTAACCATACACAGGTCCAAGTTCTCCTTCGGGCGAAGCCCATTCGTCCCAAATGCTTACGCCATTATCTTTAAGATATTTGGTATTGGTATCACCTTTTATAAACCAAAGTAACTCGTGTATAATTGATTTTAGGTGAACTTTTTTAGTAGTAATTAACGGAAAACCTTCTGCTAAATTAAAACGAATTTGTGCACCAAATAAGCTCTTAGTTCCTGTACCAGTGCGGTCGCTTTTAAAGGTACCTTTTTTGTAAATATGTGCTAATAAATCTTCGTATTGAGTCATAACAATGCAATGATAAAGCTACGAATTAAGGCAAAGCAATTGAATTATTGACTAAAACATTAAAAAAAATCCCTTCTTAAAAGTTAATTTAAAAAGGGATTTTTAGTGGAGCTGCAGGGATTCGAACCCTGGTCCGGAAATGGAATGGTCAAGCTTTCTACACGTTTAGTTCTGCGTTAATTTTCGTAATTTATTTAGGTCGCAAAACGTACCAAAACAATTCTTATCCCATTATGTTCAATTAACCAACAAAGGCGGTTGGATAAAGAGCTTTTCCTAATGATGCCTCTGATGCAAACGCGGTTAAGCTAACACTTGCGAGACAATGGCATAATGCTTAATCTTCCTGACTAAGCAGCCATAGCGAAATTGTTTTCGCCAAATAAAAGTTTTGAGCATTAAGTTTAAAGCGCCAACATCCCAATGCGCTACGTGCTTACCTGCCAGATGCTCACCCCGTCAAAACCGGTCAGCCCCAGTAAGTGGTGCAATACTAATATTTACTGTACCGTTGCAAATATACTACAATCAGTTTGTGTTGCTAATATTATTCTTGCTTTAGCAGGTTTTAGTTTTTGTACTATGTAAAAATCAACTGTATAACACATAAGTCAGGTTGTATACTTAAAAAAAGTGCTATTTTAGCCCCCATTTTAAATAAATATGATAAAAAGGTTTACAGCTGCTTTAATGTTAACCGTTGCTACAAGTGCTGCAATTGCACAGGTCACAGTACCTAGTTTAACAGGGCAAAATACAACTGAAGAAAAGGGTCAGTTTTCGGGTAATTTTCAATCCAACTTTCAAGGATATGTTAAGGATAGTGCCATTGGTGCAAATACTACGCAGTACGAAAAAGAACTTTCTTCGGCAGATGCATGGTTATTTTTAAATTATAAATACCAAGGGTTTAATTTTAGCCTTCGTTATGATGTGTTTAATAATACACCTTTGTTTGATCCATTTAGTGCTTACACTCAATCGGGAGTAGGGTATTGGCAAGTATCTAAAAACATAGAAAAATTTAACATCACGGTTGGTAATTTTTATGATCAATTTGGTTCGGGAATTATTTTTAGGGCCTACGAAGATCGTAATATTGGAATTGATTTTTCTATTATTGGTGCACGTGTTATTTATAATCCAACACAAAATACCCAAATTAAAGCATTTACTGGTCAACAAAAGTTTTTATTTGACAGGCGTTCTCCAGTTATTAAAGGATTAAACATTGAGCATCGATTAGATGTAACTGAAGATTTTAAGGTGGATTTAGGTGGTTCGTTAGTAAATAGAACAATCGACCAGAAAACCATGAACAGTATTGCAGCAACTATTAATAGTTATCCATTAGAAAACAGGTTCGACCCCAAGTACAATGTTTTTGGATATAATGGTTACACCACATTAAGTTATAAAAGGTACAGGCTTTATTTTGAGTATGCTAAAAAAACACCTGAAGCATTAATGGGCTTAGACCAACGCATGTTTAAATCTGCTGGCGATGTTTATTACACTTCACTTTCATACTCTACAAAAGGAATTGGAATTAGCGCACAATACCGCAGAATTAATAATTTCCAATTCCGCACCTCGCCACTAGAAACAAGTACATTGCCTTCTTATGGTGCACACGTTAATTATTTACCAGCACTTACCCGTCAAAATACATATAGGTTATTGGCGCGTTACAATGCAGTAATGCAAGAGTTGGGCGAAAATGCTGCTCAACTAGAAATGACTTTTAAGCCCAATAAAAAATGGCAAATAAATGTTAATGGAGCAGCTACAGCCGCAATTGGTGGCTTAGATTTTAGTAAAGGATTTAATGCTTTAAAATGGGATACCACCACACAATTATTTAGAGAATTTTATATTGATGTAACTCATAAGTTTAGTAATAAATTAAAGGTTATGGGTGGGGTGCAAATTATTGGCTATAACCAAAGCACATTCGAACTTAAAGCAAATGCACCTTTTGTGGAGGCCTTTACTCCATTTGGCGAAATTACTTATAAGCTAACACCTCAACGTAGCTTGCGTATTGAAGGACAATATTTAGCAACAAAACAAGATTTGGGCGATTTAGTTAATGTATTGGTTGAGTTTAATGTAGCCCCTCATTGGAGTTTCTCGGCTAGCGATATGGTAAATACCAAATATGGTGCATTGAATAAACCTAATGCTGGCGAAAAGTTTAAATTTGTACATTATTACAATTTTTTCGCTGCATACACCTATAAAACTACTCGTATAACTGCTGCTTGGTTAAAGCAAGTAGCGGGTGTAAATTGCACTGGAGGAGTTTGTAGGGTTGAACCCGCATTTAGTGGAGCTCGCTTAACATTAACAACCAACTTTTAAAATTTAACAGATGAAAACATTACGTATATTATTTGCTTCAGTTGTATTGTTAACAATGGTAGCTTGCGAAGAGGTGCCACCATTAATTAATTATCAAGAAAGTAAATCGTTAACCGATACCACATATATTACTGCAACAATTCCAGCAGCTCAACTAAAAAATGTTTTACTCGAAGACGTTTCGGGTGTTAAGTGTGTAAACTGCCCAGATGCTGCTGTTATATCTAAAAGTATTATGGATGCTTATCCTGAAAGGGTTTTTGCCACAGTATTACATCCAAATTTAAATTCGCTTTCTAGCTTTGTATCACCAATTACCAAAGCTGGCCACGAGAGTAAATATGATTTTAGAACAGATGATGCAAAAGATATCTTAGAGTTATGCGGAATACCGGGTTCTTTGCCACGTGGTTTTATTAATAGACGAAAGTTTGGTGATCAATCAGACCGATTTATTGGAAGAGCAGATTGGTATGTAAAATGCCAAGAAGAAATGCAAGGCACTACACCAGTAAATATCGAGCTAACATCAACCTTTAATGATGCTAAAAACGAAGGAATATTAAAAGCCAAATTCACCTATACCGCAGCGGTTACTAACAAACAATATTTCTCTATTGCGTTAATTGAAGACAGTATAATTGATGTACAAGAATACAATGATCCACAAACTTCAACAGCAAAATACAACAACGAGTATGTGCACATGCATGTGTTGCGTGATGTGGTAACTTTTTCGCAAGGTGACCCACTTGCTAGCGACACTACCATTACCTTTATACCTGGCCGTGTTTTCGAAAAGGAATTTAAGGTTGAAATGAATGTAAGTGATAAAATAAAAGTTAACCCAAAACATGCCAAAATTTTAGTGTTTGTACATGAAGGTACGCCTGATTTAAATATACTTCATGTTAAAGAAATTCATGTAAAAGATTAATGATTAGGCTATTATTTGGTGCGCTTGGTTTGATGTTTTTATTGTCGTGCGGTAACAATAACGATGCAGCGTACAAGCAATATATTATGCAACACCGATCAGCTACTACTTATAAGTTTCTTGATCCAAATACAAGTCCAATACCTAAAGCAAAACTTGCTACTTTTAAAGGATTACCTTATTTTGAAGTAAATACTAAATACCGTGTGTTGGCCACATTTACACCAAGTACAAATAAAACTGTTTTGCAAATGCCACACACCTTAAATCAAACCTACGATTATACCGAAGCTGGCACTTTATCATTTCAAATTGATGGTAAAAACATGCAGTTTATGAGTTACCTACGTTTAGGCGAAATGGCAGATTCGGTTGACTTATTTATTCCATTTACAGATTTAACCAGTGGTAATGCTACCTATGGTGGTGGTAGATATTTGGATATTACTACCTCATTAAAAAGTGGTAAAATTTGGGTTGATTTTAATTTAGCATATAACCCTTATTGTGCCTATAACGAAGAATATAGTTGCCCTATTCCACCAAAACAAAACTACTTGCCGGTAGCAATTAATGCTGGCGAAAAGTATTTAGCAGAATGAGGTAATTAAGTAACAAACCTGATATAAATCTGGGATGCTTACCGTAACTTGTGTATATTCGCACCGCTTTAAAATATTAATTTTATGAAATACGATGTAACCATTATTGGTTCGGGCCCTGGAGGCTATGTTGCTGCAATTCGTTGCGCTCAATTAGGTTTAAAAACTGCCATCATCGAAAAGTATAATACGCTTGGTGGTACATGCTTAAATGTAGGTTGTATTCCTTCAAAGGCATTGCTAGATTCGTCTGAACATTACCATAATGCGGTAACTAATTTTACTGCACATGGTGTTGATATTAAAGGGGAAGTGCAGGTTAATATTAAGCAGATGATTGAACGCAAAAATGGCGTTGTAAAACAAACTTGCGATGGTATTGATTATTTGATGAAAAAAAACAAGATTGATGTATACAAAGGCATCGGTTCGTTTGTGAACAAAAACACCATCAAAATTTCTGGCGAAAAAGAATTAACCATCGAAACTGATAAAACAATTATTGCTACGGGTTCAAAGCCATCAAGCTTACCTGGAGTTGATATTGATAAAAAGAGAATTATTACCAGCACCGAAGCATTAAACATGACCGAAGTACCTAAACATTTAATTGTAATTGGTGGTGGAGTTATTGGTTTAGAGTTAGGTTCGGTATATGCGCGTTTAGGTGCTAAAGTTACAGTTGTTGAGTATTCAGGAAGTATTATTCCTACAATGGATGGTGCATTAGGTAAAGAGTTACAACGAGTATTGCGTAAGCAAGGTTTCGAGTTTAACTTTAACCATAAAGTAAAATCGGCTACAGCAAAAGGCAAAGAAGTTACTGTAACTGCCGAAAATGAAAAAGGCGAAATGGTAGAGTTTAAAGGCGACTATTGTTTAGTGAGTGTTGGCCGCAGACCTTACACTGATAATTTGGGTTTAGAAAACGCAGGTTTAAAAGTTGATGAGCGTGGAAGAATTGAAACTGATGCACATTTAGAAACTGCTGTTAAAGGAATTTATGCAGTGGGTGATGTAGTAAAAGGTGCAATGCTTGCCCATAAAGCAGAAGAAGAAGGAACTTTTGTTGCCGAGGTTATTGCCGGACAAAAACCGCATATTAACTACAACTTAATTCCTGGTGTGGTATACACTTGGCCAGAAGTGGCAGGAGTGGGGCAAACAGAAGAGGAATTGAAAAAAGCCGGACGTAAAATAAAAGTAGGTTCATTTCCAATTCGTGCATTGGGCCGTGCCCGCGCAAGTATGGATATTGATGGTTTGGTAAAAGTTATTGCGGATACCGATACAGATGAGATTTTAGGAGTACACATGATTGGTCCGCGTGCAGCAGATATGATTGCCGAAGCAGTAGTTGCTATGGAGTTTCGTGCAAGTGCCGAGGATATTAGCCGCATGAGTCATGCGCATCCAACATACACAGAAGCTATGAAAGAAGCTTGTTTAGCAGCAACTGCTAATCGTGCATTGCATGTTTAATTGAACTTAATTTTAAGTTTAAATACCATAAAAAAAGAGGCCCTCTAAATTTAGACGGCCTCTTTTTATTTAACATGGTTTATAATTATTAATTTAAATCAGGTAACGAAGTAGCATCTGTGCTTGCTGGCAACGAAGGCAATGTTCTAGCACTTAGTGGCAACTCGCCTGTTAACGAAATTAAAAATGCTTCAACATTAGCAATCTCTTCATCGGTAAATTTTTTATCTAATTGTAGCTGGCCCATAATGTCAATTGCTTTCTTTAAACTCCAAACACTTCCATCATGAAAATAAGGATAAGTATGTGCAATATTGCGCAAACTTGGCACTTTAAAAAAGTATTTGTCAGCTTCGGCTTTGGTAACTTCCATGCGGCCAACATCCTTTGTTTTACTTCCTGTTAATTCCCAATAATCTTTTTTTACACCAAACTTTTGGTACATATTACCACCAATTGCAGGCCCCATGTGGCAAGTAACACAGCCTGCATTTACAAAGGTTTCCAAGCCTTTTTTCTCTACATTAGTCAATGCATTCGCATCACCTTTCATGTATTCATCAAAACGTGATGGCGTTAATAAGGTACGCTCAAAACTACCAATTGCTTTTGCAATATTATTGTAACTTACTGGGTTTTCTTCACCAGGAAAAGCTACTTTAAACCAATCTTGGTATGCAGGTATAGAAGCAATACGTTTTACAGCAAAATCTTCATGCGAAGTAGCCATTTCAACCAAATTTAAAATTGGTCCTTTAGCTTGTTCTTCCACATCAGCGGCTCTACCATCCCAAAACTGCATGCCATGTAAAGCAGCATTTAAGCTAGTTGGCGAGTTTCTAACACCAAGTTGCCATTTGTGGCCAGGAGAAGTGGGTTGGTTATCTACTCCATACGTTGCTAAATTATGGCAACTGTTACAACTAATTATTCCACTTTTGCTTAGGCGTGCATCATAATAAAGTGCTTTACCAAGTTCGTTTTTTTCGTTGCTTGCTATGTTATTAGGGTTTGAAGCAGAATCTGGCAACACACCAAAATAATCATTTGCTTGTTTAATTAATTTTTGGTCGGACTCTGACAGTTTGCTTAAATCCACTTTTTGTGCAGCATCAGCTTGTTTTCCTGCATCTTTTTGTCCGCATGAGAATAGCGCATAACTTAAACCTGCAAATGCTATGGTAGCGTATAAGTAAGTTTTTTTCATGGTAATATTGTTGTTAAATTTTTTACGAATATAATGGCAAATAATGAATTCAAATTATTGAAGTTAAAGGAAGTAATTATTTTGTTATGATGAATAAAATGGAAACCAACCGATTCTGTTTTGTTCACACAAACAAACAAACAAAAGCACACTACGGTATAAGCTACCACAACTAAACACTCATAATTTCCTTCCTCTTTTTCAAATTTCGGATTTCAAATTTCGAATTTATTTCACAACTCATCACCAACAACCCTC
>JAUCCO010000009.1:0-46018 GCA_034676125.1 Bacteroidia bacterium | reverse complement strand
GGCTGATATTGGTGTTATATTTATGCTATTTAGTTTAGGCTTAGAGTTTAGTTTTAAAAAATTAATTAGGGTTGGTAGTACAGCAGCCATAACGGGTTTGTTTGAAATTACTGCCATGCTTTTTACAGGATATTTTGTAGGCCAACTGTTAGGTTGGGGCAAAATGGATAGCTTGTTTTTAGGTGGAATTATTGCAGTTTCATCAACCACCATAATTTTTAGGGCTTTTGATGAGTTGGGTTTAAAATCCAAAAAGTTTGCGGGCATAGTAATTGGTGTTTTAGTGATTGAAGATTTGGTGGCCGTTTTATTAATGGTATTATTATCTACAGTTGCCGTTAGCCAACAATTTCAAGGAACAGAAATGTTAGCATCTGTGTTAAAACTATTGTTCTTTTTAGTGCTTTGGTTTTTAACGGGTATTTATATTTTACCTGGGTTTTTAAAAAAAGCAAGTCAACATATTAATGATGAAACTTTATTAATTATATCCATTGCGCTTTGTTTAGGAATGGTTTTAGTTGCTGCAAATGTTGGTTTTAGTGCTGCATTGGGTGCGTTTATTATGGGCAGTATTTTAGCAGAAACCACACAAGCAGAAAGGATAGAACATGTTATTAAATCGGTTAAGGATTTATTTGGTGCAGTGTTTTTTGTGTCGGTTGGTATGTTAATCGACCCAAATATTTTGTTAGAGTATGCAGTGCCTGTTATTGTACTAACCTTAGCTGTAATTATAGGTAAATCATTATTTGTTTCGAGTGGTGCATTATTAAGCGGACAGCCCTTAAAACAAAGTGTGCAAGCCGGAACCAGCATGACGCAGATTGGTGAGTTTAGTTTTATTATTGCCAGCTTAGGATTAACACTTAATGTAACCAGCGATTTTTTATATCCTATAGCAGTGGGGGTTTCGGTTATTACCACTTTTGGCACACCATATTTTGTTAAATTATCCGACCCCATTTATCTATTTTTAAAACGCGTATTACCACAAAAATTTCTCGATGCAATTGATACATACAGTACGGGTGCGCAACATATAAATGCTGAAAGCGATTGGCAAATTGTACTAAAATCATTTATACAAACAGTGGTTTTTAACTCGGTTATTTCTGTTGCAATTATTTTGGTTTGTTTAAAGGTAGTTTACCCTATTTTTATTTTATGGGGTTTGTGGGGTAGTATTATCACAGTAATAATTGCACTAGCTTTTATGGCCCCGTTTTTATACATGCTTACCACTAAAAGGGTTAATAAACAATCGTACACACAATTGTGGTTAAATAAATATAACCGTGGACCAATTATAGGAATGGAGATGTTGCGTTTGGCTTTAGCGGTGTTTTTAATTGGTTTTTTACTTGATCAAATTTTTTCTACCTATACTGCTATTATAGCTAGTGTGCTGGTTATTATATTTTCTACTTTTGTTTTTAGACGCAAGCTTCGTGCATTTTCAAACCGAATAGAAAAACGATTTGTAACAAACCTAAATATGCGTGAAGCTATGGAACAAGAAGTTTCAAAAGCGGTAAATCATCTATTGCCTTGGGATGCACACATGGCTTATTTTGATATTGAGTTTGACAGTATTTTAATAGGCAAATCGCTTCTTGAATTATCCTTACGCGAAAAGTATGGTGTAAATTTGGCTATGATTGAAAGGGGGGAAAGAAATATAATGCTGCCCACAAAAGATGAATGTTTATACCCTTATGATAGAATTGCAATTATTGGAACTGATGAGCAAATTGGTAAGTTTAGGGATGAAATTGAAATAGCCAACAAAGCACAAACTTTTGAAAGAATTGAAGCCGAGATTACCTTAACCCAAATTAAAATTAACCCAGGTTTTAGGTATTTAGGTAAAACCATTCGCGAGTCTAATTTAAGGGTGCAAGTAAGTGGGTTAATTGTAGGCATAGAAAGAAACGGTGAACGCATACTTAATCCAGATTCGAATTTAAAGTTTGAACTAAATGATACGTTGTGGATTGTAGGCGATAAGAAAAAAGTTAAAGCACTATTGGTGTAGATACTAGTATTTGTGCTGTTTATCAGTGGTTAATACAGATAAATATGTTTGCACCAAATATTAGTGCCTATTTAAAAATAAACATTTAATTTGCGACTAAATTAATTAAGCAATGAATTACGATTTAATAGTTATAGGTAGCGGGCCTGGTGGTTATGTAGCTGCCATCCGTGCTAGTCAGTTAGGTTTAAAAACGGCTATTGTTGAACGCGAAAACTTAGGAGGTATTTGCCTTAATTGGGGATGTATTCCTACCAAAGCGTTATTAAAATCAGCTCAAGTGTTTGAGTATATTAAACATGCCAGCGATTATGGTATTAGTGTTAAAGAAGCTTCGCACGATTTTGATGCGGTGATAAAACGCAGCCGTGGTGTTGCTGATGGCATGAGTAAAGGCATCGCTTTTTTAATGAAAAAAAATAAGATTGATGTAATCATGGGTTCGGGTAAATTAGCTGCTGCCAATAAGGTAGAAGTTACTGATGCTGCTGGAGCCAAAAAAACTTACGAAGCAAAATCAATAATTTTAGCAACTGGTGCACGCAGCCGCGAGTTACCAAATGTTAAAATTGATAACAAAAAAGTATTGGGTTACCGCGATGCTATGGCAATGTCTACTCAACCAAAATCGATGGTGGTAATGGGTAGTGGTGCTATTGGTTGCGAGTTTGCTTATTTTTATAATGCAATGGGAACCAAAGTTACTATCGTTGAGTTTTTACCAAATATTCTTCCTATCGAAGATGAAGATGTATCGAAAGAAGTTACCAAATCATTCAAAAAAGCTGGTATTGATATTATGACTGATGCCGCTGTAGAATCGGTTGATACAAGTGGTAATGGTTGTAAAGTAAAAGTTAAAACCAAAAGTGGTGTTGTAGAAATTGAAGCTGATGTTGTTTTATCTGCTGTAGGTATTCAAACCAACCTAGAAAATTTAGGATTAGAAACAGTAGGTGTTAAACACGATAAAGGTAAAGTTACGGTTGATGATTTTTACGCTACAAACATAAAAGGCGTTTATGCAATTGGCGATATTGTTAAAGGTCCTGCATTGGCTCACGTAGCAAGTGCCGAAGGTATTATTTGTGTAGAAAAAATTGCAGGTCATCATCCAGAAGCATTAAATTATAACAACATTCCTGGATGTACTTATTGCGTTCCAGAAGTAGCCTCTGTTGGTTATACCGAAAAAGCTGCTAAAGAAGCCGGATACCAAGTTAAGGTTGGTAAATTCCCATTCTCAGCTAGTGGTAAAGCAAGTGCAGCAGGTGCAAAAGAAGGTTTTGTAAAAGTAATTTTTGATGCAAAGTATGGCGAGTTTTTAGGTGCTCATATGGTTGGTGCAAATGTTACCGAACTTATTGCCGAAGTAGTTGTAGCACGCAAACTAGAAACTACAGGAATGGAAATTGTTAAAGCGGTTCATCCACATCCTACCATGAGTGAAGCCATTATGGAAGCGGCTGCACAAGCATACAATGAGTGTATTCACTTGTAAATAATATAAATTTTAACAACCTTTTTTAAAACACTAAAACTTTTTAAAAACAGCGTTGTTGTTAGTTGTGATAGAGTAAGTAACGTAAGTTACCCTTTGTTTTCATAAATTTGGGTTTAAGGCCGAGGTAAATTACCTCGGCTTTTTTTGTTGTATCAATACTTAATTTAATTTAAATTAATACCAAAGGATAATTTATTTTCAACTCCTTCAGAGTTGGATTTTCCTGTTAAAATATAGACGTGGATATAATAATTGGTTTTATTGTTTTATTATTTTAAAAGTTTGAGTTTGACCTTTGCTATTCACTCGGCAGTAATATAATCCTGGTGTAAGTTGGGTTAAGTTCAGGCTTAATTTTTCGTTGAAAGACTCAATTGAAAACTCCTTAACTGTTTTTCCCAACTGATTTAAAATTAAAACGGTAGCTTCTTTTAACGGTTGCTTGAACTTAAGTTCCAATATATCGTTAAAAGGGTTGGGGGATATTGAAGCAATTGCTTGTTCTGAAACTTCTTTCACAGCAACCCATCCCCTTGATGTATCACAAGGCATATCGGTTAATTTTAAGTTGATGTATTCATTTTCAAAACACCTCAGAGGACTATTAAAATCTATATCAGTATATTTCTGTAAAACAGGCATATGTGCTTCTAAATTGCCAATTGTTTCTATAATTTTACCCGAAAATTGCCAATCATACCTTGGGGACCACGGTAAATTTTCACCTGTCTTAAATACTTCCTTATAGTGCATTGTTTTATATGCAATCCCCATAATGGTATCTATACCAACAGAATCGATAACAGACCATGCTCCAGAATCCAGTTCACCCTGAGAATTAAAGTTATATAAACTAGGAATGAATACTGTATCACCAATGCTTTTATTAAAATCATACAATACATAAAATTGCCCTTTAACTACAACATACTGAATATTTGAGGTTGTATCATCATAAACAATCATGTTGTTGCGAGGATAGGCTATCCATTGTTTACTTTCCGGATCTTTATATCGTGCGGCTAATTTTACGCACAGCTTATTATCAATTAGCGTGTCTTTTTCTTTGCTTATTTCTACAGCGTTTCCCAAATCACGATACCATTTGGCTTGTGGTGTAAACCATTTTTGAGCGTGCGTTTCTCCTACTGCTAGTAGGAGTATAATTGCAATAATTATTTGTTTCATATATCTTGTTAAAAAAGCAAAAGGTTTAATTACGGTTTTTTTCATACAATTGTTTTTTTGTTTGTATTGGTCAAACAGCATCTTATACCGCCAACTTCATTTTTTCAGCATTAACCTCATTAGCTTTAGCCTCCTTCATGGTTACCATTTTGTCTAATTTTGGGTCCCATAACTTCAAGTTAAAACACCTCATTACTTCCAAAGGATTCCATGAGGTTTTAGGAGGGTTTTGTAATTCTGGCATCTTTGCCATTGCTTCTGGTAGCCTGTAAAAAGGAATTCTAGCGTTTAAATGATGAACATGGTGATAACCGATATTGCCAGTAAACCAATGCATGATTGGCGACATATCCATAAAACTAGTTGATTGCAGTGCTGCATTTTCATACTTCCAATCATGGTTTTCTTTAAACTTTGCCGAAGGGAAATTGTGCTGACAATAAAAAAGATACGCACCTATTCCAAATGCTATTGTATAAGGAATCCACCAAGCAAAAACAAAGGTTTGGAAACCGGCATAATAAATAATAGCCACAGCAGATGCTGCATGAAATATTAATGCAGCCAATGAATCAAGATGTTTTTTAGGACTTTGAATTAATGATTTAAGATTTAACCAATAAATAAACAAAGTAAAATGTCCCCACATTATGGTAATAGGATGGCGGTTGATGAGGTATAAACTTTTTTCGGCAGCGGTCAGTTTAAAATATCTTTGGGTTGAAATGGTAGGATAAGAACCTATTCCTGAAAGGGTAAGTTTTGAGTTATGATGATGGTGATGATCGTGGCTACGTTTCCAAATATTTTGAGGAGCTAACATAAAAACACCAAAAGCCTTCATCATTAAATCTGCAATTTTAGAATGCTGCAAAATGGTATGGTGCTGGTAATCATGATAAATAATAAATAACCTTACCAATAGCAAAGCTGCAAGAATACTTACAGGCAGCTTAACTAAAACTGGTATATTTAAGTAAGTAATAAATAGCGCCACAAAAAGCAACACGGCCGTTAAAAGAGTTTCAAACCAACTCTTAAACCTGTTTTCTTTTGTAAACGCTTTACTTGCTAAAATTAATTCTTTACTTGTTCTCATCAATTTTTTTATACAAAATTATTGCTCAATTATACTACTCTTTTGTGTTTCCATCTTCTGTGCGACCAAAGCCAAGTAACAGGATCTAGTTTTATTTCTTGTTCAAGCCTTTTCATAAATGCATCGCAAATCTCATTATCAGCGGTATCTTTTGGGTTAGCAAAAAGCAACTCGGGAGTAACTTCATAATAACCTCTTTTTACCCTTTTGGCATTCATATACACAACAGGGTAATTAAATTTTTTGGCCAATTTATCCGGACCTTCATAAACGGCAGTATCCTGATTTAAAAAAGTCATCCAATAAGCATTTTGCGGAGTTGCAGTTTGGTCAGCAACTAAAGCAGTAGCTGTAACTTCTTTTCTGCAAGCCACCATTTCTCTTAATGTTAAATGTTGCGGGGTAATACGAGTGCCAAATCGAGTACGCATTCCTACCATCATTTTTTCAAAATAAGGGTCGCTTAACGGGCGGTAAATTACATTTAACTGAAATTTTGTAGATAGCGTAAAAGCAGGTCCAGCCCACTCCCAATTACCATAATGCCCCATCACTATAATGATGCTTTTGTTTTCTTTATACAACTCATCAAGCCACGGTGTATTATTAAAGCGGCATCTTTCTAAAGCCTGCTTCTCCGTCATCTTCAATGTCTTTAAAGTTTCTAGAATCAAATCAGTAAGATACTTGTAGTAACTGTTGCAAATTTCTTGTATTTCAGCTTCTGTTTTTTCAGGAAATGAGTTACGCAAATTCATAAGCACAACCTTCCTTCTGTATCCACTTAGCTTTAATATTACATAAAGAAATGATGACACCATATATAATAAACCAAATGGAATTGAGGCTATTAAATAGATTAATGGATACAATAGATAGAATACAATTTTTTTCATTTTTTACTCACCAACTCAATGCTGTCCTCAAAAGTACGAATTATATCCTTACCGATTATTCTGTTTTTCTTACTGCCTGCCTTATTAAGTAAAAATTGTATTCTCGTTATTGCTAAGTAATTTTTAATTTGACGATTATAGGTATGAAGGTAATCTAATTATTTTCTTGTTTTAATCGGGTTACGGGTTTAAAGTCGAGGTAAATCATTCGGCTTTTTTTATGTAGTGATTAGCAAACGTTGTGTTTAAAGATAAATTTGTTCATGTAATTGATAAAGTGAAATTAGCTTGTAGTAATTCTGGCCAAGAGTCAGACAACCATTTTCCCCATGTGGAGAAATTGGTTGGAATTGGTTCAGGAGCTAAAAGAGATATTGGAGATATTCATCTTTCTAGGTATGCCTGTTATTTAATTGTGCAAAATGCCGACCCATCAAAAGAAGTTGTTGCCCTTGCGCAAACTTATTTTGCTATTCAAACCAGAAAACAAGAGGTTTTAGAAGAGCAATTTGGGAAATTACAATCGGAAGAAGAAAAACGGTTATATCTGAGAAAAGAAATGGCAGAACACAACAAGCATTTAATTAAACTTTCCTCAACCCTAAAATAAATACCTAGCTTCCATTCTGCCAATGTGAATGGTGCGCTGTGTTTCGGCAGTTCTGCCATCATAATTAATGGTAATTTGTAAGTTATTACCAAGCCTTTGTTGGTAGTTAATATTCCAAACAGTGTTTTGCCCAACAGCTAATCCTTGCAACATATCGTAGCCTAATTGACTTTGTGCATCACCATTAAAACTAATTTGGTACGAGCTAAGTTTGGCATTAATAACACCTTGTTTTACCAAGCTATACCTAAACTCTGCACCCAACTCTTTATTACTGCTATTTTGGTTGCCCAGTTCTGCTAAATTATTGCCTTCAAAATATCCAGCAAGCGCTGTTATACGCAACCTTGTATTTAGCTGATAACTTAAGCGGGGTTTAAACTCAATAAAATAATAATTAAAATTATTGCTACTAAAAAAATCACTCGTGTAAATTCTTTGTCCGGTGTTTGTACCAAATGTAATTCCCCAACTTGCATTAATGTTCCACCTAATGTTTAAGCCTTGTTCGCTGCGGTTTCTCGATTCAAAACCATTGGTTAAAAATGTTTTACTTTTTTGATTCTGAAACGTAAAATCAGCGCCAAAAGTGGGGTTGCTTCTGTTAAAAAACAACGTGTTTCTAAACAACGAGTTTAGTGATATTAATGAAGTATCATTTACATTTAATAAAAACGGATTGATAAAATCTTTGGTTTCAAGTTGTGTTGTTTTTCTGTCTATTTTTAAGGCTGTTTGGTTACTAAATTTACTAACCAGTTTTTTAAAATGTTTTTTGGTGTTCCATACCGCTGCGGGGTTAATATTTAATGTTTGATTAAACTGATTAGCATTGGTGCTTATGTATGAATTTGTAGGTAAAAACACCCTTATATAATTTGCTTGTGGCTTATCTGCCGAGCCTGCAATTACAAATTCATTTAATTGTTGTGCGCCATCTTTGTTAAAATCTTTCCAAACATATTGGCCTTGTCCTACCAAAACTTCTACATACTGAAAATCTCTGCGCAACTCTTGTCCCGAACCAATTTGGTAATAAGTATTAGCCACAAATACCCGTTTTAAAAACGAATAATCATATTCAATTCTAGCTAAAATGGTCCGCTCTGGTTTTAGTTTTGTAATTAATGTGTCTTCGATTATAAACTCGCGATAGTTTAAACTTCCAGCTAATCGGTTCCCATTATCTTGCCTCACATCAGCACTTGCATTAAAATTATGTCCTATGGTAGATTGTGCTAAATCATTAAACCTTGGCAATAAATCTGTACGTTTATTATAATTTAACCTATACTTTATTTTTGTAGAATCAATGTTCGTTATGTATCCACCAAATTGATTGTAGCCATAACTTCCACCTAATAATGTATCACTATTTTGTTTAAAATAACTATGTTCGGTTTCTGCTTTTACGCCACCAATTAGGTTATAAAATCTTCGGGTGTATTCGCCCTTGTATCGGTTTACATTACTTTGTTGTGTTACCAAAATATTGTTGGTTGTACTTACCCATTCACTTTCGGCAGTTAATGTATTTTTGCCCCAATTTAAAAACATGCCTGTTTGGTGTTGCAATCCATTAAATAGTTTTTGCCTATTGTAAGTGCCTAGTTGGTAATATACTTGAAAAGTATTTCCTTTTTGTAAAGCAGTTCTTAATGAAGCAATTTGTTCAAAATACCCTGTATCTACATTGCTGTTTTGGTTGGTCAATAATCGGTTCCATGTTCTATCAAACTCCACATTTCTATACCGTTCTATGTATCTAAATTCTTCATCAACTACCTCTATATTACCAGTGGTTTTTAGTGCCCAATCTTTATCTTTTTTATCTTTTGTTAAGTTCCAGGTATTTTCTACCAAAGCTTTAACGCCATAACCAGCATCATTCTTTTTATCAAGGTTCGAAAACGTATTTAAATCATTCTGACTATTGGCTAATTCTACTTTTATGAGGGTGTTTTTTATTGCAGTAATTTCTGCCCCAACAGTTAACATTTGCCTACGCTTAGGGCTTATTAATTTTATGATAGGTTCGTAATCTCCTTGTGGTATTCCGCCAACTGGTTCAACCCAAGCATACACCCTTCCGTTTGCACTGCTGCTAACTTGTTTGTAGTTTCCTAATCCTTGCCCAACAAGGCTAAAACGTACTTCATAAAATATACTATCGGCTCCTTGCTGCGGTGCATACACAAATATGTTTTGATAAATTAAAGTATCTATTTTTCGGTATTGAACCTTCTTTGGGTCGTAACTAGATTGTACCTCGCTATTAATTACAGCATCATTAATATTATCACCAACAGCAGCTAAAATTTGTTTGGTGCTATCATTTAATGTTTGTAAAAAAGGCTGGTCTTTATTGTCTTGTTCGGTAAAATAATTTACACGCAATTTAAATTTATCCATTTCAAAATCTGTGTTTACATGAAACACAGATCGTGCATAATTTCTATCTGCAAACTGAAACTCAACCACTATTCTGCTATATTGATTGATAGGCCTTTTGGGCATAAAAGTTACTTCACCAGAGTTGTAATCAATTACATAATCATGCTGCTCTCCGCGGGTAAGTTTTTGTCCATCTAAATAAACCGCTTCAGTTCCCGAAATAATGATAATAAACAATTCTCCATTTGTGCCGTTAAGTCTGTATGGTCCTTGGTTTCCTTCAATGCCATTAATAATATTTCTGGCAAATCTACCACGACTTAAAGCACCTTCTCCACCAAATTTTAATTTACTTTTTTTAGTTAAATCAACTTGCGAATTAAACTGTGCACCTCTCGATTTTTTATAATAATTCATAAAGTAACCACCTTCGGGCCTGGTCATTTCAAAGTCTCCAACGGTTAACGTAGTTTTGTTTTTTGCAAGTTGAATAAACACCTTATCAAAATCTTGTAATTGCTGAGTGTTGCCTTCGGGTTGTATTGGGTTGTTGTCATCACTAATTGCTGCAAGCACATCAATATCATTGTTTATGCGCCCCGACATTTGTAAATTTAAGTTGGAGTTTAAAACAATATCTTGGTTGTTGCCAAATCCTAAACCTCGGCTTATTGAACCATTAAGTTTTAGTCCTTCATTTTTAAATAAGTCGTTTCTATTTCCGCTCGAGAGGTTGTAACCTAAATCGTATTTATTACCGTAAAGTACTGGTATTTGTAGGCTGCGCGGTTTGTTGCTATATTGTTTTTTAAAATCTATTAAAGCTGTTTTGTATGATACTTGAATGGTTTGGTTTAAATATTTCGGATTGATTTTTAAAAAATTATCTTGGTAGTTAATGCTATAATCAATTCCTTCTTGCAATAACGTTTCGTTTTGATAAACCAATAAACTTTGTTGTAAAATAACTGCGGTATCAAGCAATAAACTATCAGCGGTTATTATAACACTTTTGCTTCGGTAACTGCCGTTAAACTGCGCATTTGCGTATAACCCAAACTGCACCATTAGTACCAAAAGCAACAAATGTTTTATCATGCCACATGTTGTTTTTTGGGTAGTGTTATACAAAACTCGCTGCCTACACCAAGCTGAGTAGTAAAGGTAATGGTTCCGCCACCGCTCTCAATCATGTTTTTAACAATAGGCAAGCCTAATCCCATGCCCGAAATTTTGGTGCTAAAATATGGTGTAAATACTTTTTGTGCTTGTTCTTCTGTCATGCCTGATGCGTTATCTTTAACGAAAATGATGATGTTTTCATTGTGGTCAATCACATCAATTTTTATTTCGCCAATCTCATCCTCTGGCATTGCTTGTATGGCGTTTTTTATTAGGTTTGATATGGTTCTGTTAAAGTAGCCTGCATCAAACATAATGTATAAATTATCATTGCAAAACAAGGTTATTTTATGTTCGTTTCCTTGCGAGTATAAATCTATTAATTGGGCTAAAGTTGCTTTAATATTAATGTTTTCGTAAGTAGGAGCAGGCATTTTTGCATACGATGAAAACTCAGATAATACATCAATTTGGGCTATTAATAAATTAGCTGTTCGTGTAAGTTTATCACCAATATTTGTGTCGTTGTTTGCATATGCACGTTGCAAATGTTGCACACTTAGTTTCATCGGTGTTAATGGATTTTTTATTTCGTGGGCAATCTGTCTTGCAATATCTCGCCATGCACCTTGTCTTTCGTTTTCGGCAAGTTTTTTTGCGCTTGCATCTAGCTCTGCAATCATTCGGTTATACTGTGTTACCAGTTCGCCAATTTCATCATCTCGTTGCCATAAAATAGGCTCATTACTATCTCCTAAAGTTGTGCGTGATAAACGTTGTTGGATTAAAGTTAATGGATACGAAATGTTACGCGAAACCCAATAAGCTATCATTACAATAATGATAAACAATAACACATACAAGTTTATAAATCCAATTACTACCGATGAAATTTCGCTTAATAAATCAACTTGTTTACTAAAGTAGGGGAGTTGTAAATAACCCACCACTTCGCTTCGTGTATTAAAAATTGGTGCATAAGCTGCTTGAAACTTTAAGTCGCCTATTATTTCGGTTTGACTGTATTGCGATTCGCGTAATAAATTTAAATGAAAATAGGCATTTGGATTCATTTTAGTGCCCACAATTTCTTCATCAAATAGTTTGCTAATGCTTGATGATGCTACTTCGCCCTTGGTGTTATAAAGTGTAATATCAGTATCATAAAAATCGGCAATTTGATTGATAAATGCTTCGGTTTCGCCTTCGGTAATTTTACTATTTAGGGTTGATATTCTTTCATTCTCAACATTTATTACAATGTTACGTAGCTTTTTCATCAACCTATCTGTTTGCCTTAGGTTATATTTTTCGGTAGTAAAACTTATGGTAAAATACGAGCTAAATATTAATGTGGTAAACACAATAAAAATAATGGAGGTTTGAATGCGTGTTCTAATCAAAATAATTTGATTATCGTCCATCATCATTAACTTTAATAAACTTGCACGTATCCACGAAACTAATTTATTATTGGTAATGCTTGATCGTTTTAAAATTTGTGCATTTAATAAAATAAATAACACCAACACCAATATTAAAACTACTGTACAGCAAGTAAATATAAACGAAAATAAACCTATTGCTTCAATTGCATTATTAGATGGTTTACTTACTACCACCGTTAATGGTTGCGAGTCGGTAAATAATAAATGGCTATAATCATTATCTTCAAAAAACTTAAACGCATTATCAGATTGGCCCCAAGTATTTATAATGCTATAAGCATAATCACCACTTTGATAAACTAGTTTTTTATCTTTATAAACGGCATAAGAGTATTCGTTATTTTTGGTTCTAATAGCAGTGTTTCCTTCAACCAATATTTCATCAAATCGGTTTTCGTTTTGTATAAGTTTTGGTTTTAAAATAATAAATAAATTGCCAATTTTATTTCTGCCATCTTTTATTATAAACTTGCCAATGTAACCTTTAATATCGCCACTATTTTGCATGTATCTAAATGATTCGGCAAACGATTCGGGGCGTTGTTGTTTATACAATTTATTAGCTTGTTGGTAGCTTAATTCATTTCTTTCTTTAAAGTGATTTCCGGCCGAGTCGTAATCAAATAATTGTACATCAAACTTGCTTAAATAACCTGTAAAGTATAGTTGACGTATACGTTTTTCAAACTGTGATTTATTTATAAACGGACTGGTGAAATAGTTTTTTATAAACTTGTCTTTCTTTAATTTACTATCCGTGGCACGTAAAAAATAATCGTTAGTAATATCATTTTGCGAAATTTGTTTTACTGCAAATAACCTGCGATTGTCTTGCTCTCGCACGGTTTGCCAATGCCAAATACTTAATGCACTATAAGTTGATATAATTACAATTACAATAAAATATTGCTGAAATCGGTTAAGTTTTGGGGTGAGTAATTTAAACGTAATAAATATTACAGCCAAGGTAATTACACTCCAATACCTAAATATATCATGTTCAAAAACCTTATTGGCTATTAATAAATATACCAATGCAATGGCTATTACAATTACCCAAGGTTTCCACTTTGCGCCATCATATTTTACAACATCTCGTGTAAAGTTTCTGGCAATAAAATATACCGTTAAAAGTTGTAGCACACATACCGCTATTGCAAAATAGGTAAACTTATTTATCGAATAAATTTGAGTAATATCAAAGGAAATTTGCGAATCGATGGTTAAACTTTTAATGGCGCTGTATACCATATCACATGCAAAAACACTTAGCACACCATAACCAATTATTGCCCATAAACTTCCTTTTGATTGCTTAACACGAATACTGTTTTGCCTGTTTTCAAGCAATATAAAATACCAAAGTATAATGGCTGTATCAACTAATAAATCTCCAAGAGAAGGAAACCAAACAGAGGATGCATAAACTCCCGCACTAAAAAGTTTAATATCATATATAAAATGTGGGATGTTATATAAAGTACTAATTGCCCTTATCCATACAAATGCTGTAAAAAAAACAATGCTTGTTAATACCGGATAAATGCGGATATAATACCTAACAAGTGCATGTATAATTAAAATACTAAACAGCAATAATGCCATCATTACTACAAATAGCCAAGTGCCAGTAGTTTCTCTTAATGCAAATATTTGTATCGAAAATAAATACTGCCCATTTATCGAATAAATGTCGGTGTACTTTTCGTTTATTTTTTTGTTAATTACTATCGCATCTTCTAAAAACTGAAGTTCGTTATTAAACTGGTTTTGTAGGTATTGATTTTTGTATGCAAAGTTGTTTTTAATTAAATATGTAAACAGGTAATTATAGCTTCCTCTATTTTGTTTGTAAACCAAATACCATCCATTGGGAGCCTTATAAACTCCATGGTTACTTTGCCCTTCAAACTTTATGGGTTGCGGGTTAATTTCATTACTACTCCAATACTTTAATGTATCGTATTGTGTAATAAATAAGTTTACATTTTCGGCTAATAATAATTCGCCAATGGTATTCCAATTTCTATTAAAATTATTGGTATCTATTACCGCTTCATTTTGTACTAAATCAACAAAACTTAATTCTTTTGCCCTAATTACCGCTTGCGTTTTATCATACCCTTGCCGTAGTTGTGTATTGGCATTGTTAATTTGTTTTTGCTCGTACATGCTTAGCCCTGCTAGTGCAATGCAGCCTGCTACAAACAAAATCCAATATAACTTTATGCCTTTTTTCAAATTGGATTAAATCCTTTTAGTTTCAACCAAATAATTAGTAACATAATCTGCTATGCCATCTTCAATAGATGTAAATGATTTATTGTAACCAATCGCTTTTAATTTAGCCATATTAGCTTCAGTAAAATATTGGTACTTATCTCTTATATCAATTGGTGTATCAATGTAACTAATATTGGCAGGTTTATTAAGTGCGGTAAAAATAGCTTCTACCAGGTTTTTAAAAGTACGTGCTTTGCCGCTTCCTAAATTATAAATACCACTGTTTTTTCTATGGGTCATTAAAAATAAGCATACATCGGTAACATCTTTTACATATACAAAGTCGCGTAATTGTCCGCCATCGGTGTAGTTTGGATGATGAGATTTAAACAGCTTTACTTCGCCATTTTGTTGTATTTGATTGAAGGCATGTAATACTACACTTGCCATTCTGCCTTTGTGGTACTCGTTTGGGCCATATACATTAAAAAACTTTAAACCAGCCCAAAAGTAAGGCTTATCTGCCTGTGCTATTGCCCATTTATCAAAATCGTTTTTAGAGTGGCCGTATAAGTTTAATGGCTGTAATAAATCAAGTTTTGTTTCATCATCATCATACCCAAAAGCTCCATCACCATAGGTAGCAGCCGATGATGCATAAACAATTGGCAACCCATATTTAACACTTTTTTGCCAAAGCATAATAGAGTAATCAAAGTTAAGCTCCTTTAAAATTGCAGTATCAGTTTCCGTGGTATCAGTACGTGCGCCAATATGAAAAATAAACTGCACCAAACGATGGTTTTCATCAATCCAATTAGCTAAATCAGTTCGGTTTACTAATGCAGTATAGGTTTTATCATTGATGTTATTGGCCCTAACTGGCATACCAAAATCATCAACTAAAATTAAATCTTTGTATCCAGCTTGGTTAAGCGCGGCCACCAAACAACTGCCAATAAAACCTTCAGCCCCTGTGATAATTATCATATATTATAAGATATAGTGCCCAAAAATAAAGATATTAAGCCTAATACCTAAGTATTTTACAGTTTTAAGCTAAATGTTTTCAATCATTAATAGTGGTTTGTATATTTGCGGCTCTTTAAAGCATCATGCAAAAAAGTAAAACAGTTTATATAACACGTAAAGTGCACTTTAATGCAGCCCATAAGCTGTATAACCCTAGTTGGACAGAAGCCGAAAATGAAGCGTTTTTTGGTAAATGTGCCAATAAATTTTATCATGGACATAATTTCGACATGTATGTAACCATTAAAGGCATAGCACATCCTGATACAGGTATGGTTATGGATTTAAAAAAGTTACGTGATGTAATTAATGTGTATGTGGTAAATAAATTAGATCACCGAAACATTAATCATGATGTTGATTTTATGGAAGGTCAAATGGCATCAATCGAAAATTTGGTTGTAGCAATATGGGAACAGCTTGAACCACATATTACTGATGGAAAGTTGCATTGCATTAAATTGTATGAAACCGAAAGGCAATTTGTAGAATATTACGGTGAGTAGTGTTTGTAAATGTAATTTTATAGCTTGTTTTTTTTATAAAACGTGTATATTTGATAGGTACTTAAAAATAATAATTTAACTATGAAAGCAATTTCTACATTCGGTTTTATAGCTGCATTAGCCATGTTAACGGCTTGTTCTAGCACTACTAACGTGTATGATTATTACCTAAAAAATGAGGTAGAAACACATAAATCTGGCGAAATTGCTACATCAAAAAGTCAGCTTCTTTTGCGTTTGCAAGAAAGTCCTAACAAAGCGCAAGTGGAATTAGTGGCTTTTAAAACTAATGATACTAAGTACTTAGTTTTTGGATCGCACAAAGTGGCTAAGGCATTTTATATTAATGATAGCTTGTATAATTTTGATGTAATAGATTTATATAGTCGCGTAAGAGGTGATGATTTTATCCGCCAGATGGGTGATTTGTCTGTGTTTTTTACACATATTCCTGCTGCAAATGTTGAAGCTTTTTTAGTAGCATGGCCTAATGTTCAATCTCAATACACCACGCAAATTCCTAAAGATAAAGAAACAATTTATGTTGATTATGCTTTGGCTGGTGATGTAATTTTAAGTTTCGAAAAAAGTAGTGCCACCCAAAAACTAAGCGAATGTACCGTATGGATTGGCAAACGCAAGCATCATATTAGCAGTGCCAATTTATTAAAGGCATTTAACGATTTTAAAACATTTAATTAATTACTTCATATTTTTTAAGTAACCTGACCTTAAAAATCAGGTTATTTTTTTGTCTTTATTTTTATCTTAAAACATTTATTATTTATGACTAAAGCATACATTTTTCCAGGTCAAGGCTCACAGTTTGTTGGTATGGGCAAAGATTTGTACGATAGCAATCCTCAAGCTAAAGATTTATTTGAACAAGCAAACCAAATTTTAGGTTTTCGCATTACCGATATTATGTTTAGTGGAACCGATGAAGAGCTAAAACAAACAAGGGTAACACAACCTGCAATTTTTTTACACTCGGTAATTAAAGCAATTATAGCGGGTGATAATTTTAAACCAGATATGGTTGCTGGCCATTCTTTGGGAGAATTTAGTGCATTAGTTGCCAATAAAACTTTAAGTTTTACTGATGGTTTAAGTTTGGTTTACAAACGTGCAATGGCTATGCAAAAAGCTTGCGAAATTAAGCCAAGCACAATGGCTGCTGTTTTAGGTTTAGATGATGCCAAAGTAGAAGAAGTTTGTGCGGGTATTACGGATGAAATTGTAGTGGCTGCAAATTATAATTGCCCTGGTCAGTTGGTTATATCCGGTAGTGTTGAAGGCATAAATAATGCTTGTGAATTACTAAAAACTGCTGGCGCTAAACGTGCTTTGGTATTGCCAGTTGGTGGTGCATTTCACTCGCCTTTGATGGAGCCTGCACGAATAGAGTTAGAAGCGGCTATCAACGCCACTAATTTTAGTGAACCAATTTGTGCGGTTTACCAAAATGTAACGGCAAGCGCTGTGCGTAATGTTGCCGAAATAAAAGCAAACTTAATAGCACAATTAACTGCTCCTGTAAAATGGACTCAAAGTGTGCAAGCAATGGTTGCTGATGGTGCAACAGAATTTGTAGAGTGCGGCCCCGGAAAAGTATTACAAGGTTTGGTAAGTAAAATTCATAAAGAAGCCGTTGTTTCATCTATTGCTTAAATAAATATAAAATGTCGTTACCAAATATTTTTACAACAGAAGTTAGTGCCGAGATTGTTAACCGAATTAACAAACTTACTGCCAATACACCTGCCCAGTGGGGCAAAATGAGTGTTAACCAAATGTTGGCACATTGCAATGTAACCTACGAAATGATTTATGAGAATATCCACCCAAAACCTAATTTTTTGATGGGATTTATTTTAAAAACATTTGTAAAAAGCAAAGTAGTGGGCGAGGGTACTTATCCAAAAAGTAGTCCAACTGCACCTCAGTTTGTAATTAAAAATCAACCAGATTTTGATTTGCAAAAAACACGGTTAATTGACTATATTAATAGAACCCAACAATTAGGTGGTAATGCATTTGATGGAAAAGAATCTCACTCGTTTGGCATACTTAATACTTCCGAATGGAATAATATGATGTACAAACATTTGCACCATCATTTAACCCAGTTTGGAGTTTAATAATCATTGTTAATTAGTATTTAAAAGCGCATCAATTAGATGCGTTTTTTTTGCTAAAATTATTAGCATTTTGGTGTATTTATTTTTTATAGATTTGATGCTGTTACATTAAACCTATCCATGCAAAACCTAATATACAAAATTGCGCTTACTCAAATACCCGGTGTGGGTGATGTTTTAGCCCGTAACTTAGTAAGTTATTGTGGCGGTGTTGAAGAAGTTTTTAAACAAAAAAAATCACGTTTACTTCAAATTCCTGGAATTGGCGAAATGTTGGCCAATAATATTATACAGTTTAAAGATTTTAAACGTGCCGAAAATGAAATTAAGTTTATTGAAAAGCATGATATCAAATGCATGTTTTATTTAGATAAAGATTATCCGCAACGTTTAAAAAACTTTACCGATGCACCAGTTATGTTGTATAGCTTAGGCAATACAAATTATGATAACGAAAAAATTGTAGGGATTGTTGGCACGCGCAAAGCCAGCGATTATGGTAAAAATTTTACAGACGAGTTGGTAGAAACTTTAGCACCAACAGGCGCATTAATAATTAGTGGATTAGCATTGGGTATAGATGTAGCTGCACACCGCAGTGCGGTTAGACATAACTTAAGCACAGTTGGCGTAATGGCACATGGCCTTGATAGAATTTATCCAGCGGTGCATAAAAGTATTGCCAAGCAAATGATAGCAAATGGTGGTTTATTAACCGAACATGTAAGCGGCACCAATCCCGATAAAGAAAATTTTCCGAAACGAAATAGGATTGTAGCAGGATTATGTGATGTATTAGTGGTGGTAGAAACTGGTGTAAAAGGTGGTGCAATGATTACAGCCGAAATTGCAAACAGTTACAATAAAGAAATTATGGCCGTTCCGGGTCGTGTAAGTGATGATAATTCTTATGGCTGTAATGCGCTAATTAAGTTAAACAAAGCATCCATAATTACCGTACCCGATGATGTTTTAATTGCCATGGGTTGGGAAACTAAATCACCCAAAATACCTCGACAAAAACAAATTCCACTCGATTTAAGTGCAAACGAATTTGCCATTGTAAATTTTATAACCAGTAAAACAAAAGCCGGTATTGACGATATTGCCTTTGCACTACAATTAGATAGCGGCAACCTATCGCTAACATTACTCGATTTAGAATTTAAAGGAATCATCAGGCATCTACCCGGCAAAATATTTGAGTTGGTTTAATTCATGAAAATAAATTCGGAATGCTAAGTACTAAATTCGAAAGAAGAGTTTTGTCTTTCATTATTAAGTTTTCTACTTCTAGTTTCAGCATTCAATAAATTTTTTCTCTCTTTTCATTTTCGAATTTTGAGATTTCGAATTTATACGCAGGATTTTATCTCCTATTTCGAATTTCGAAACGAAGTTCAGCGTAGCTAATTTTGGATTTCGAATTTATTTCATAATTCAAAATCTCTTACAATTTACTTAATTTGCGCCTATGATTACGAAGCTATATATTAAAACACTTTTTATAATTGCGGTATTGGTTTTTCCGCAAGTACTAATTGCACAACACAGTAAAACACCCAAACGTGTGGTTTTTTTAATTGGAGATGGCATGGGTTTAGCACAAATTAGTGCAGCCATGAGCGAGTATAAAGGTCAAAATGCATTTATGCGATTTCCGTTTATAGGTTTAAGTAAAACCTCATCTGCTAGGCATTATATAACGGATAGTGGGGCAGGAGCAACCGCTTTTACCATTGGTAAGAAAACATATAACAATGCCATTGGAGTAGATGCAGACACTGTGCCGCAACCAACTTTATTTGAGTTGGCTAAAGATAAAAAATTAAGCACAGGTGTTGTGGTAACTGTAAATATTCAACATGCCACACCAGCAAGTTTTTATGCGCATGTAAAACACCGTAAAATGTACGATAGCATCAGCACTTTTTTACTTAATGGCAATTGTGATATTGCAATTGGTGGAGGTGCAAAATATATTTATGATAGAGCAGATAACAGAAATATTGCTGAAGAGTTAAAACAAAAAGGTTTCCAAATGTATAACGACTCTAATTTGGTTGATGTTGATGCACCTAAATACATTTACACCTTAGCACCTAATATCATGAAAGTAATGAGACATGGTAGAGGTGATTTCTTAAAACGTGCGTCAATACAAGCAACAAAAAATTTAAATAAAAACAAAAACGGTTATTTATTAATGGTTGAAGGTAGCCAAATTGATTGGGGCGGACACGAAAATAGTTATAAATATATGGCCACCGAATTATGGGATTTTAACGAAACCATTAATGCCGTTTTAGATATGGCCGAAAAAGATAAAGACATGTTGGTTATTGTAACAGCCGACCATGAAACAGGCGGATTAACATTAACCGAAGCAGATGATAGATTAGATTTTAGGGCTAAATTTAGTACCGAAGACCACACCGGAATTATGGTGCCAGTATTTGCTTATGGTGCAGGTGCACAAGAGTTTTCGGGCATGTATGAGAACACAGAAATATTTTACAAAATAGTAAAGTTGCTTAACCTAAAATAATGGATCAAAAATTAGTGTATTTGCTTTTGGCAGTTGCTGCCATTGTAGTATTTATGAAAGTTATTTTACCTAAACTAAACCTTAATATAAACCAAGGCAAAATGTTACGTGGTATTTTATTTTTAGGCATGATGATTTGGTTAGGGATAGATTTTTATACCAAAGAAAAATATTGGTACATATTATTTTTGGCCCTTGGTAGCATTGGCTTTTTATTGATGCTAAAAGATAGTAAACCAAAGGAGTAACTACCTAATAAGTGTTATTGAACCTTTTTCTCTTATTTCTTTTCCATCAAATCCTTCATAAGTAATTGTAAAAAGATATAAACCAGCTTCGCAAGGTTGGTTATTGTATTTTCCATCCCACTCTTGGTTTGTGTTATTTGCCTCAAATACCATTTGGCCCCAACGGTTATAAACCTGCCATTGTGTTTTATTTACATAAGAAAATACTGGTTTAAAAGTTTTATTAACCCCACTAGGTACAAAGGCATCTGGCACAAAAAGTTTTGGGGAGCAAATATCTTCAACACAAAACTTGCTTAAACTATTGCAATTATTAATATCATTTACTATAAAATTATAACAACCTGCACTATCTATTGTTCTGCTAAATAATGAGTCGTTAAACTGTGGCCAATAATAAAAATAATTAAGTGGTAAGTTTATAATAGCATCTTGATTGTTTGCAGTACAAACTTGCAAATCAGCAATCAACACCTTAGGTAAATTAATTGCTTTAATATTTACACTATCGGTGGTTTTACAACCATTTTTTTGTGCAATAACTTTATAAGTACCCTCCTTATTTACCAATGGGTTTATTAAAATATCATTATTATACCAAGTTAAACTTTCAGCGTTACTGTTTGCCGTTAATTTAATTTCATTACCAATGCAAACGGTAGTATCATTCATAGCTGTAAGGTACGGTGTAGGTTTAATAATTAAATACAAACTATCGTTACCAAATGGGGTGTGTAAATAATACCAATTATTAATGGTATCGCTAACATACACTATGCTATCCGTACTAAAAAGTGCATTGTTTTTATACCAAGCAAATGGCCCTGCAAAACCACTTTGCATAGCAATGGTTTCGTTATAACATGCACTATCAGGTGCTATTATACTGGGTATTTCTATAATAGATACATCGTCAATAAAATAGTAAGACCCATTCTTTTTTAAAGCAGAATCTCTTGATAAAATTTTAAAATTACTTTGGCTAAAATTACCTATGGTTAAATATTGTTCATTTGCAATTGATTTATAAACCTTTTCTATCAACATCCATTCCCCTTTAATTACCGATTTTTCACCAACGGTAATTTGCGGAGTGTAAGTTTCTAAAAAATTTGTTGCAATTTTATAATTAAATGGTTGAGACCAATCAGGTACATAATAATGTTTGGGTTGAAAGAAAGAAATAAACATACCTACTTCAGGTAATTCAAGTTGGTTACATGGCAAATTATAAATGTAAAATTTAACAACGTATTTATGATGCTTCTTTAGTTTTTCTTTTAATTCTGATTGTAGATACTCATTACCCCTAAATGTATCCTTATTATTAAGTAAATTAAATCCAGATTCAAAACCAACAAAAGCATCTCCTGAAATTGGATAACAAGTAACACTACAAGAGTTATTAAATTTGTTTTGTCTAAAAAACTCAGATAATAATGGAAGTTTTAAAGTAGATGAAGGAATTGCATTGATATTGAAATAATCTGGAGTTCCATTTGTTGGGGCATGCCAGCTTGAAACAAAACTATCAATTTTCTCTCCGAGTATTTTCACTGGAAGTTTTGTGTAATTTTCGAAACTATGATTAGGTACTAGATTTTGTGCCAGTCCACCATTACAATATAAAAGTGTAATAAAATATAATGCTATTTTGTAATTCATATAAGTAAAGCCTAGTTTATCAGGAAAATTAATAAACTAGGCTTTTATAAATTAGTGTTGAATTAAAATACGAGAAGTGCTTGTTTGATTGTTGTTTGAAATAGTAATGAAATATACACCATTATTCCAATCTTTGGTATCTATATCATGTTGGTTAATTTGGCTGTTTGTATTGTAAGAATATATTAACTGCCCTAATACGTTACTTACCATTACATTTTTAAAAGTAACATTAATTTGGGTTTTGTAACAGTGTAATTCGTTTATTAATTTCATAATTTGTTGTATTTGGCTCATGCTAAGGTAAAGTTAAATTTCTGAATACCAAATAAATTTACGCAAGCCCCGATATCTACCCATCTCCCCAAAAACAAAAAAAGGTTGAACCAATTACGGTTCAACCTTTTTTTTTAAGATGTTGTTTTATTTTAGCAAAACTCGTTAAATGCAGCTTCTAAGTTTGCTGCAATCATTTCGGCACTATAACCTTCAATATTGTGGCGCTCTAAAAAGTGAACCAACTCACCATTTTTGTATAATGCAATACTTGGGCTTGATGGTGGATATGGAGCTATAAACTCACGTGCTTTAGCTACTGCTTCAGTTTCTTGTCCTGCAAATACAGTTAATAATTTACCTGGTTTTTTAGCAGCGTTTTCAATTGCCTTAATTACACCTGGGCGGCATGTGCCTGCAGCACATCCACAAACCGAGTTAAATACCAAAAGTTTTGTTCCGGTGTTATCAGCTAATTCTTTTTCAACTTCGTTTGCGGTCATTAAGCTTGTAAAGCCTACTGTTTCTAATTGTTGGCGCATTGGCGCTACTAACATTTCTGGATATGGCATGTTCTATTTTTTTTATTTGTTTAAAAGATAATTTCTAATTTCAATCATTAAGCCAAAACAAGTTTAGCTGCATATTTGTCATATACATAAGCAAAGGTAACATTAGCTTAGTTTTAATAAAATAAATTTTAAATTTACAGTTATAAATCATACTTTTGCAATCCTTTAAGTTTTAAATATTTATGTCTGAATCAACAACAAAATTACAGTACAAAGTAAAAGACATCTCACTTTCTGAGTGGGGTCGTAAAGAAATTACACTTGCCGAAGCAGAAATGCCAGGCTTAATGGCTATCAGAAAAGAGTACGGCCAACAACAACCATTAAAAGGAGCTCGTATTGCAGGATGTCTACACATGACTATCCAAACTGCAGTATTAATCGAAACCTTAAAAGCTTTAGGTGCAGAAGTTACTTGGAGTTCATGCAATATTTTCTCAACTCAAGATCATGCTGCCGCTGCAATTGCTGCTGCTGGTATTCCAGTTTTTGCTTGGAAAGGTCAGAACGAAGAAGAATTTGATTGGTGTATCGAACAAACTTTAACTGCTTTTGAAGGTGGTAAAGCTTTAAATATGATTTTAGATGATGGTGGAGATTTAACCAATATGGTTTTTGATCGTTACCCAGAATTAACTAAAGACATTAAAGGTTTATCAGAAGAAACCACTACTGGTGTTCACCGCTTATACGAGCGTATGAAAAAAGGTACGTTGGTTATGCCTGCAATTAATGTTAACGATTCTGTTACCAAATCTAAATTTGATAACAAATACGGTTGTAAAGAATCATTAGTTGACGCTATTCGTAGAGCAACTGATATTATGATGGCTGGTAAAGTAGCTGTTGTAGCTGGTTATGGTGATGTAGGAAAAGGTTCTGCAGAATCTTTACGTGGTGCAGGTGCACGCGTATTGGTTACAGAAATAGATCCTATTTGTGCTTTACAAGCTGCAATGGATGGTTTTGAAGTAGTTACTATGGAAGATGCTTGTACTCGTGCAAACATTTTTGTTACTGCTACTGGTAATGTAAACATTATCACCGACCGCCATTTTAAAGCAATGCGCGATAAATCTATCGTATGTAACATTGGCCATTTTGATAACGAAATTGATATGGCTTGGTTAATTAAAAACTACGGTTCAACTAAAAATACCATCAAACCACAAGTTGATATTTACAACGTTGATGGACATGAGGTAATTATTTTAGCTGAAGGCCGTTTGGTTAACTTAGGTTGTGCAATGGGTCATCCATCGTTTGTAATGAGTAATTCATTCACTAACCAAACTTTGGCTCAAATTGAATTATGGACCAACACTGCTAATTACGAAAACAAAGTGTATGTGTTACCTAAACATTTAGATGAGAAAGTAGCATTTTTACACCTAGCGCATATTGGTGCTAAACTAACTGTTTTACGTAACGATCAAGCTGATTATATTGGTGTACCAGTTCAAGGTCCATTTAAATCAGAAATGTACAGATACTAATCTAAATTTCGGAAACGAAAATTAAATACATTCAAAAGCCAATCCTGCAAAGGGTTGGCTTTTTTGTTTAAAACTATTTTGGTTAGTTCGGGGTTGATTTTTCATATTCGCACCTACAAATGCACGATCCATCAACCAACCTTAGCAATACTCCTTTTGACGAATCTAATGCGTACTTTAAATTAGCATTTGATGCTTTGGAGTATACTGATGAGTGTTTGTTTATCACTGGAAAAGCAGGTACCGGAAAATCAACTTTGCTTAAACATTTTGTGGCGCATACAAAAAAAACTTGTGTGGTTCTTGCACCTACAGGTATAGCTGCAATTAATGTTGGCGGTGTTACCATTCATTCGTTTTTTAGGTTGCCATTTAGGCCAATTGTAGAGAATGATGAAGAGATACAACGTTTTCCGCGAAACTCCGATAAGTTTAAAATTATACAAAAAACAGAGGTATTTATTATTGATGAAGTTTCGATGTTAAGGGCTGATATTATTGATGCCATTGACCAAACTTTACGGTTAAATAGCGAATATCCTGATAAGCCATTTGGAGGCAAACAAATCATATTTTTTGGCGATTTATTTCAGCTCGAACCAGTGGTACAAAACAATGAAGTAGAGCGTTATTTATTTACAGAATATTACAATAGCCATTACTTTTTTGATGCCCGTGTGTTTAGGCAATTGCACATGCATTGTATAGAGTTGCGCAAAGTTTATCGCCAAACCGATCCCGATTTTATTCATATTTTAGATGTGATAAGATTAAATAGGGCCGATGATGTAGAGCTAAATCAACTTAATATTAGGGTTGATAAAAAGTTTGTAGCTAAGGCCGATGATACCTATGTTACCTTATCAACCCGAAATAATGTAGCTGCTGGAATTAACGAGTTTGAATTGGTTAAAATTAAACAACCCGAGTACATTTATAAGGGCGAAATAGAAGGCGAGTTTAACATCAAGCAACTACCTACCGAAAGTGTGCTGGGATTTAAAACTGGTGCGCAAGTAATTTTTATAAAAAACAATTTAGATGGCAAGTGGGTAAATGGCACAATTGGTAAAATACATAACCTAACTGATGATAAAATTGAAGTAATTTTACCCAACGGAAATATAGAAGAAGTAGCTCGCGAAGTTTGGGAAAACAAACGTTATTATTGGGATGCCATGAATAGAAGGGTAAAAAGTGAAATTGTAGGCACATTTAAACAATTCCCAATTAAATTAGCTTGGGCAATTACCATTCATAAAAGCCAAGGTTTAACCTTTGATAAAGTTATTTTAGAGTTAAGTGGCGGAACATTTGCACATGGCCAATTATATGTAGCTTTAAGTCGTTGCCGCAGTTTAGAAGGATTGGTTTTGCGAGAACCCATTAAGCAAAAAGATATTATTATTGATGATAGGGTGGTGCGTTTTGCCAGAAACTACGCAAGTTTAGAAGACGCTTAAATTTTGTAAACAAAATTAAATACCAACTGTGATAAAATACTACAAATGGTTAATTTTATCCTTTTATAGCTACCTAATAAGTGTTATTGAACCTTTTTCTCTTATTTCTTTTCCATCAAATCCTTCATAAGTAATTGTATAAAGATATACGCCAGCTTCACATGGTTTATTTTTATATGTTCCATCCCAATCCTGTTCTTTATTATTAGCCTCAAATACTATTTGGCCCCAGCGGTTGTAAATCTGCCAGCTTGCGCCAACCACATAATTAAACACAGGTTTAAAGGTTTTATTTACACCATCGGGCACAAAAGCATTTGGGATAAAAACTTTTGGCGCACAAACATCTTCCACACAAAACGAGGTGTGATTTGTGCAATTATAAATGTCGCTCATGCTCAGTTTATAACAGCCTGCACTGTCAATGCTGCGTTGCTTTAATGAATCATTAAACTGTGGCCAATAATAAAAATAGCCAGAAGGCAATTCTATTGTTACCTCCTCTTTATTTACCGTACACAATTGCTTATCGGTAATGCTAACTTGTGGCAATTTTATGGCCGTAAGTTTTACACTATCTTCAGCAGTGCATCCATCTTTATCAGCAACTACAAGGTAAGTTCCTGCTTTGTTTACAAGGGTATTTGTTGGTAGGTTGTTGTGCATCCATTTTAAGTTGTTAGCATTGCTATTAGCTGCAAGGTTTATTTGTGTGCCCTCGCAAATTGTTGTATCTGCCATTGCAGTTAAAAATGGGTTGGGTTTTATTACCAAGTACAAACTATCGTTACCAAATGGGGTGTGTAAATAATACCAGTTATTAGTGGTATCGCTAACATGCACAATGCTATCAGTGCTAAAAAGTGTATTGTTTTTATACCAAGCAAATGGTCCATTAAAACCACTTTGCATAGTTATGGTTTCGTTATAACATGCACTATCAGGTGCTATTATACCAGGTGTTTCTATTACAGATACCTCATCAATAAAATAATACGACACGTTTCTTTCGGTTACGGTATCTCTTGGTATAACTTTAAAATTGCTTTGGCTAAAATTACCTATGGTAATATATTGTTCATCGGCAATCGATTTATAAATTTTTTCTATCAACATCCATTCTCCTTTAATTACCGATTTTTCACCAACGGTAATTTGCGGAGTGTAAGTTTCTAAAAAATTTGTTGCAATTTTATAATTAAATGGTTTTGACCAATCAGGTACGTAATCATGTTTGGGTTGAAAGGAAGAAATAAACATACCTAGTTCAGGTAATTCAAGTTGATTACATGGTACATTATAAATGTAAAATTTAACTAAGTATTTATGATGCTTTTTTAGTTGTCTCTGTAGTTTGACTTGCAAATACTCGTTAAACCAATACTCATTAGAATCAAATGTATTATGACCTGATATAAATCCCGCAAAAGCACTCCCTGTAAATGGATAACAATAAACATAACAAGAATCTATGAATACTCTTTTTAAGGATATATTGGGAGGGGTTATTTCCGCTGAATTACTTGCAATATGATAATAATCGGGTGATCCGTTTGTTGGAGCTATCCAATTATTTACAAAGCTGTCTATCTTTCCATTTATAGCACCATTAGGTAATTTTTTATATTTCTCAAAACTACCATTAGGTACTAGATTTTGCGCATAGGTTGTTGTCATACCAAAGCCTAAAAAGAAAACAATTAAAGGGACAAAACGATGCATGATTTTAAATGAAGCATGGCTATGCGCCATGCTTCATATTAAATTAATTAATGTTGAATTAAAATACGTGAAGTGCTTGATTGGTTATTACTTATAACAGTGATAAAATATATTCCGTTATTCCAATCTTTGGTATCTATATCATGTTGGTTAATTTGGCTGTTTGTATTGTAAGAATATATTAACTGCCCTAATACGTTACTTACCATTACATTTTTAAAAGTAACATTAATTCTGTTAGTACTTATTTTTATATTGCCACTGGCAGGCGAAGGATATATACTTACGCCCATTTGTTGTTGTGTAGTTTTTGTTAACCCGCTTACAATATCTATTGGTATTACTATGTCATTAGCTGGTATTATCACATCAACTACCGCATTGCTGCTTACATAGCCAGAATCAGCTATTGAATCATTTGCAGTAACATATATGCGATAGCTTAATTGAGTGGCAATGCTTGGTAATGCCGAAGATAAAAAGTTAAATTGAAGGCCAGCTTGTTCGTTAATCCAAGTAGAATCCATTTCTATATTATTAATACACCCAACTTCACTACCAGTTAGCTTTAAAATCCCATCGCCTTCGTTTTCTACTATTTGTATTCCATCACTTAGGTTTCCACCATTTTGCCAACTATCCCATATTCCATTACTTACTACTAACCTTACCTCTCCAAATTCAATAAAATCGCCTGCATAGCCAATTAGCTGATTTTCTTCATCGTAATTCCTCACAACTCCAATACAAATATTACGATTTCTTGTGGCTGGTTGTGCCGGCAAATCTGGTGAAACTGGGTCAGTAGTATATCCAGGGTCAACAACAATGGTTGCAATGCCATAGTTAAAACCAGTACCATCTGTTACAAAATAAGTAGGTTCGTTGTATAATAGGGAGTTTCGTGTAGCAATATTATTATTGTTTTTTACATAAGGATCTATCTTTACACTTGGTTCAACCTCATTATATAAAGCGGGGTTATTTATAGGGTCGTTTGTGCTATTATTTTCGTTTATCCTAGCTAACAAACAAATTACTGGTCTGCTGTTGCTCATTTGGCCGCTAGTATTTGTAAAATCATCTGGTGCCCAGTTATAAGTTGCACCAGCAGCAATTGAAGGTGTTTCGAAGGGGTCGGAAGCACTGCTGTAATCAGCAGGGTCAGTTATTGTAATTTCGGAGCCCCAAGGAACGTCATATGTATTGGAAGGGTCTTTCCCACCATTATTTGTCAAATCATACGTCCAATTACGGCTCCATAATTCATTAGTGCGTGAGCGTGTCCAAAATAGTCTTAAGCTATAAAGTTTATTGTTATTGGGGTCCGAAGCAACACAGCCATTGTTTTTAATTTTAACAGTCATTCGGTTTGTATTTCCCGTAATATTTACAAATTGCGGTGCATCATAAACATTAACATTAACTGCTGTATTATTAGCATCAAATAATTTGTTTAACACTGATGGGCTGCGGTAAATATCCTTATTGCCCCAAGGGTCTCCGCTAGGTTCAAAACCAGTATCACCAGTATAATCAGCAATCATCAAATCAACAGAACCAGTTTTGTATTGCAAGTATTTACCAGTTTCTTTCCATTGATTTAGTCCGGTATATATTAATTTTATTTTGTAGGTGTGTCCCGGTGTAATAGTTATACTATTAGTGCCATCAGTAAAATCATTACATACCAAATCCATTCCTGAACCACTTATAATAGCAGCTCTTTCTGTATTATCTAATGGGCGTATTACATCATTGCCTATTGCAATAAAAGCACCATTAGATGCAGTTTTAAAAGGATCAACCTCTTGTATTGATAACCTAAGTGCATCAACTGCACAAGTGGTACTAGTTACCTTTAAATTAACAGTTGGTGTGCAACCATTTAATAATGTAACCCTATTATCTGTTTTACTGTTTATGCTAAACATAGGTGCTTGGCCAAGATTAAAAAGAATTGTGTTGGTAAAGTATGTGAATGGATCGGGCGGAAACTCACGAGAGTAATAGTAAACACCTTGAAGTGTAAATCCAGTTACGGTTCTAAAAATAGAGCCATAAGTAATTTGGTCATTTTGCATAATATCATTATTGTCATGCAGTGTAATGGAGTTTTCTGCAATTGTAACTTCCATATCTAAATTGGTACTGCCGCCAGCGGAAGTATAATTTCCTATAGAAATATTTGTGTTACCACTTTTAAAATAAATGGTTATTTGATCATTCACTCCAAATCCGAAACTCGCTGTAAATGTAAATTTACTTTCTGTGTTTGATGCACAAATGTTTCCACCATATCCACTTTTGAAAGCTAAACTTGCAGTCTGAGCATTGACGCTAAAAGAGAAGAGAAGAGAAGAGAAGAGAAGAGAAGAGTTTTGATGACGCACTTTTTACCATTTTGGAGTAGTGCAATTTGTTTAAGTAATTCATGTTTTTTTGTTTTTTAATTATACTAAGGTATGCCTAAGTTGCTGAAAACCAAATTTATTTTTCATCATGCTAAGTTTTTAGGTATTTTTCAGTGCTAAACAAAATGTAAAAATAATTGAAGAATATAATAAATAAGGGTGATGTAAGCATATATAAATGAAAATGCGATTATATAAAATAATAGTATGATTTTTCTATGTCACTCAAAAGTACTGTAGAGAAGACGCTTAAAAAAAGAGCAAAAAAAAAGGTCGCAACCCCGTTACAACCTTTATTTCTTGAATCACGGCAAACTACTTCCCTGATTCGTTCACACTTTTGGCGCTAGTTTGTGGATTGTCCTGCATCATATTATAGCCAATTACGGCCATTGCTGCTACCCAACCTACAACTATTGCTACAACTAAAATTCTACTTGCTTTCATAGTAGTACCCTTTGTTTGGGTACAAATGTAAGTCAATACAAAAATACTTTGCTCAACTATTCTACTAAAGGTAGTTTATAAAAATAAATGCGACATTTACAAAACTAGCAGCCAGTATTTAATCTTGGAATAGCATAATACTGCTGTTTTTGTGCATTTTAGCTAGTACGTTTTTGTTAATTTTAGGTTAAATGGTTTTAATATTATTTTGATCTTACCTCTCCCGATAAAAAATCTTGGTATGCCAATTCAATTCCTTCTTCTAATGTAATTTTTGGTTTCCAACCCATATTTCTAAGTTTGGTAGCATCCATTAATTTACGTGGTGTGCCATCAGGCTTGGTGGTATCAAACTTAATTTCGCCTGTATAACCAATTACTTTTTTTACGGTATTTATTAAATCTTTAATAGAAATATCTTCACCGTAACCTACATTTATAAATTGACTTTCGTTATATGTTTCCATCAATAAAAAACAGGCATCTGCCAAATCATCTACAAATAAAAACTCTCTTAAAGGTGTGCCAGTTCCCCAGGCTTCAATAAATGGTGCATTGTTTAATTTGGCCTCATGTATTCTGCGAATTAAAGCAGGCAATACATGCGAGTGGTTAGGATGGTAATTATCGCCATAACCATATAAATTAGTGGGCATTACCGATATAAAATTACAACCATATTGTAGGCGATAACTTTCGCATAGTTTTATTCCTGCAATTTTAGCAATGGCATAAGGCTCGTTTGTATATTCTAATTCGCCAGTTAATAAGTAGTCTTCTTTTAATGGCTGTGGTGCCAGTTTTGGATAAATACACGATGACCCAAAGAACATTAATTTCTTTACATTATTTACGTAGGCTTGATGTATAATGTTCGATTCAATCATCAAGTTCTGATAAATAAAATCAGCACGGTAAGTATTGTTTGCTATTATACCACCAACTTTAGCAGCAGCTAAAAAAACATAATCAGGTTTTTCTTGCTCAAAAAAATTAGTTACAGCTTGTTGGTTTGTTAAATCCAATTCGGCCGAAGTGCGTACAACAATATTCGTAAAACCTTCCTTGGTTAGTTTTCTGTGCATTGCCGAACCAACCATTCCTCTGTGTCCTGCTATATATATTTTCTCGTGTTTTTGCATGATGGGTTTACACTAAAATGTACTACTTGTTGCTAAAAAATTATTCAAAATAATTAAGGGTTTTAAAGCCCGAATCTTTTAAATATTTTTCTTTTTTCATTAATTTTAAATCACCCTTCATCATATCTTTTACCAAAGCAGGTAAATCGTATTTAGGCTTCCAGTTTAATTTGGTTTGAGCCTTTGTTGGGTCACCAATTAATAAATCAACCTCAGTAGGACGGAAGTATCGTGGGTCAACTGCTACTACTTCTTGGCCAACGGTTAAATTGCACGAAGTAATTTCTAACTCTTTTAAACGAGCTTCATCAATGGCTTCAACATAACCAATTTCGTTTTCGTTTTCGCCTTTAAATGCAAGTTTAATTCCAACATCATTAAAACTCATTTTTACAAATTCGCGCACAGCAGTTGTTACTCCTGTTGCTATTACATAATCTTCAGGTTTTTCTTGCTGTAAAATTAAATACATTGCTTCTATATAATCTTTAGCATGGCCCCAATCGCGTTGTGCATTTAGGTTTCCTAAAAATAATTTATCCTGCATGCCCAATACAATTTTTGATGCAGCACGGGTAATTTTTCTGGTAACAAAAGTTTCACCTCTTATAGGGCTTTCGTGGTTAAATAAAATGCCATTACATGCAAATATGCCATAAGCTTCGCGGTAGTTTACCGTAATCCAATAAGCATACATTTTGGCTACAGCATAAGGCGAGCGTGGGTAAAAAGGAGTTGTTTCACTTTGCGGTACAGCTTGCACCAATCCGTATAACTCTGATGTAGATGCTTGGTATACTTTTGTTTTTTTAGTTAAACCACAAATGCGTAATGCTTCTAAAATACGTAATGTGCCAATTCCATCTGCATTTGCAGTATATTCTGGTTCTTCAAAACTAACCTGAACATGGCTCATTGCTGCCAAATTGTATATCTCGTCTGGTTGTGTTTCTTGTATAATTCTTATTAAATTAGTAGAGTCGGTTAAATCACCATAGTGCAATTTAAGTCGTAATTGTTTTTCGTGCGGGTCTTGGTAAAGATGATCTATTCTATCCGTATTAAACATAGAACTTCTGCGTTTTATACCGTGTACCATATAACCTTTGTTTAATAAAAACTCGGCTAAATACGCTCCATCTTGTCCTGTTATACCTGTTATTAATGCTATTTTCATATAATGTATTCTGCTAGCAACTTACTTAAAATTTAAATTTCTTCAAAAAATCCAGTTTGGCGGTTTTTTTTCACATTGTTCCAATTAAAGTATCTGCCATTCATGGCAACATAAACTCCTGGTGGCAATGTTTGTGCAAAAGCTAATGCACTACCTAAATTAAATAACCCATCGCTCGATCCAAATTTATAAGGTATCATAGCGCCAGTTAATACAATTGTTTTATCGGTAATGTTTTCTGCTAAAACTTTTGCAGTATTGGTCATGGTATCAGTACCATGCGTAATAATTATTCTATCTTCATCTGCACGTTTGCAGCTTTCTAAAATAATACTTCTGTCGGTATCTGTCATCTCCAAACTATCTACCAACATTAGGGTTCTAACACTTAAATCAACCTTGCACCTTCCCAGTTTTAGTATTTCTTGAATATGCGAATCTTTAAAAAATAATTGACCATTTAGCTCATTGTATTCTTTATCAAATGTGCCTCCGGTAACAAAAATGCGTACACTTGTCATGTTGCAAATATATTCTATACCTGCAATGTTGTACGTTTTAAAATAAAAATTATCAGCCTAATATTAATCCTAATCCTGCAAGTATAAAACACGTTCCTGTTATGGTCATTCCGTATAAGGTAATTCCGGTGTAAATAGGCGAGTACACATGAAAAAAGGTAAGCACACAACCAGTTAAACATAAAAATGCTCCTAAAAGTAAAAGCTTACATCCAATGGCTTGTTGTTTTTTGTAGTGTAAATTTCTGGCATATTTTAAATGCAGTTCCATCAAGTTTTCATCAATACCAATTTTAATTAATTCGGTTTTTATTTGATTTAATTTTAAACCATTTTCAAAGTGGTTTTCGATAAAACTAAAGTGGTTGTTTTTTACTTGCATGTTTAAAAATGCATTATTTATTGATGTAAGTCAAGTTTTATTATGATATAAATCTTGTTTATGTGCTACTTAATTGATTTTCAGTTGGTTTTTTATCATCTTTATTTATGAGTTTTTTATCCTAACACATATTAGTTTTTTGCTTGTTAAGTATTAATTTCGAACCTTCTTTATATCAAACATAATGAGTACAGTAGAAACGACTTTAGAGTCGGTAGTTATAAGATTTGCAGGAGATTCGGGTGATGGGATGCAATTAACTGGAACCCAATTTACCAACGCTGCAGCATTGTTTGGAAATGATTTAGCAACTTTTCCTGATTTTCCAGCCGAAATTCGCGCTCCTATCGGAACCATAGCCGGTGTTTCTGGTTATCAAATACATTTTGGTTCAACTAAAATTAATACACCTGGTGATCAAAGTGATGTATTGGTTGCAATGAATGTGGCCGCACTAAAATCAAACTTAAGAGGGTTAAAAAAAGGCGGTGTTATTATTGCCAATACGGATGGTTTTGATGCAAAAAATTTGCGATTAGCTAATGTAAACGAAGCTGATAATCCACTTAAAGATGGTAGCCTATCTGGTTACGATGTGAAAGAGATTGATGTAACAAAAATTACTAGAGCAGCTTTAGTTGACAGTGGTTTGGGCACCAAAGAAATTGATCGATGCAAAAATATGTTTGTACTTGGTTTATTGTATTGGATGTACCACAGGCCAATTGATAATACGGTTGAATTTATTAAAAGTAAGTTTAAGAAAAACCAAGGAGTTGCAGATGCCAATGTAAAGGTATTACAAGCTGGTTGGAGTTATGGCGAAACAACAGAAATGTTTGCACAACGTTATAATGTGGCTCCTGCTAAAATGGAACCTGGTGTTTATCGTAGCATCATGGGAAACCAAGCTACGGCATTGGGTTTAATTGCGGCTTCGGTTAAATCTACCTTGCCATTATTTTATGGTACATACCCAATTACACCTGCATCAGATGTCTTGCATGAGTTATCTAAATACAAAAACTACAACATAAAAACTTTTCAGGCCGAAGATGAAATAGCGGGTATTTGCGCTTCAATCGGATCTGCATTTGGTGGGCATTTGGCCATAACGGGTTCTTCGGGTCCTGGTATAGCCCTAAAAACTGAAGCAATTGGTTTGGCTACCATGTTAGAGTTACCTTTAGTTATCGTAAATGTTCAACGTGCTGGGCCTAGTACCGGTTTACCAACTAAAACAGAACAGTCGGATTTGTTGCAATCATACTATGGTAGAAATGGCGAATGCCCTGTGGTGATTGTTGCTGCAAAATCTCCTTCTGATTGTTTTGATATGGCATACCAAGCTTGTCGTATTGCATTAGAACACATGATTCCGGTTTTCTTTTTAAGTGATGGATATATTGCAAATGGTGCCGAACCATGGAAGTTTCCGGCTGCTGATAGTTTAAAACCAATAAGTGTAGAGTTTGCTGCAGCACGCAAAGCAAGTGATGATAAGTTTATGCCGTACATGCGTGACGAAAAACTTTCACGTCCTTGGGCAGTGCCTGGTACAAAAGGTTTAGAGCATCGCATTGGTGGATTAGAGAAACAAAACATAACTGGTAATATTTCTTACGATCCAGAAAATCATGAATTGATGGTTCATTTGCGCCAACAAAAAGTTGAGTTGGTTGCTAATTATATTCCAGATCAAACCATAGATAATGGTGAAGAAAGTGGTGATTTATTGATATTGGGTTGGGGTGGAACTTACGGTGCTTTAAAAACAGCTACGGCTCAATTAATTGCACAAGGCCATAAAGTATCACATGCACATGTTCAATATTTAAGTCCTTTCCCTAAAAATTTAGGTGAATTAATGGGCAAGTTTAAAAAGGTAGTTATACCTGAATTAAACAATGGTCAATTGGTTAAAATTATTCGTGATAAGTATTTTGTTGATGCAATTGCTTATAACAAAATTCAAGGCCAACCATTTATGAGCATTGAAGTGATAAATAAAATGAAGGAGATATTAGCAAATTAATAACTACGTGTTTTTACACCAAGTTTAAAATGCATTTATAATGGAAGCAACAACAGAAAAATTAACGTCAAAAGATTTTGCATCAGACCAAGAAGTGCGCTGGTGCCCAGGATGTGGCGATTACAGTATATTAAAGCAAGTTCAAACCATTTTACCAGATTTAAACAGACCTAAAGAAGAGTTTGTGTTTATTTCAGGTATTGGTTGTTCATCTCGTTTCCCTTATTACATGGATACTTACGGTATGCACTCCATACATGGAAGGGCAACAGCCATAGCAACAGGATTAAAAGCAACCCGACCAGATTTATCAGTTTGGGTAATTACAGGCGATGGCGATAGTATGAGTATTGGTGGAAATCACTTTATACACATGATGCGCAGAAACCCGGATTTAAATGTATTGTTATTTAATAACCAAATTTATGGTTTAACTAAAGGACAATATTCTCCAACATCTGAGCAAGGAAAAGTTACAAAATCAACGCCAATGGGTTCGTTAGATTTCCCCTTTAATCCCATAGCTTTATGTTTAGGTGCCGATGCTACTTTTGTGGCACGTACTTTAGACCGTGATCCAAAACATCAACAAGCAATTATTAAAAGAGGTTACGAACATAAAGGAACTTCGATAGTAGAAATTTACCAAAATTGTAACGTGTTTAATGATGGTGCTTTTGAAATGTTTACCGAAAAAGGAACCAAAAAGCAAGAAACCTTAATGATGGATCACGGAAAACCTTTAATATTTGGCACCGAAAACGAAAAAGGAATTGTACTTGATGGATTTAAACCAACAATTGTGAACATTGCAGATGTTTCGCCAAACGATTTATGGGTGCATGATGAAACTGATTTAGTTAAAGCAACAATACTATCTCGTTTTTATGATGATCCATCGGTTGAAGGTCATTTTCCTCGTCCGTTTGGGGTGTTTTATGTAAACAACAATAAAGCAACTTTTGATGATTTATTTAACAACCAAATTGCATACGCAGTGGAAACTTATGGTAAAGGAGATTTAGATAAATTGATTGCTGGCCGCGAAACTTGGGTGGTTAACTAAGAAAATAATTTAATTTACTAAATAAAACAGCTATCAACACAAATTGGCAGCTGTTTTTTTATGCTTTTGTAATTGCATTTAAAACCTCATCAACAGTTATACTTTCTAAAGTGTTTTGTTGTTGATTAGCGCTTACTATATTAATTACATTATTTCCAATTGCACTCCATCTGCCAGGGTGAATTGGTTTTATGGAAGAAAATAATCCAATGGTTTTTATGCCTAAAATACCTGCTAGGTGCATAGGGCCAGTACTACAAGCCACTAAAGTTTGTCCTTTCGAAATAAAATTAATGAGTTGATTTAAATCCATACTTCCTGTAGTATCTATACAATTGGGATGTTTTGGAATAAAAGGTTTAATTAATTCGCCTTCTTTTTGCGTACCAGTATAAAAAACTTGATATCCTTGCTGTAATAAATCTTGTGCTAGTTTCTGGTAATTTTCTATTGGCCATTCAATTGCACTTCCTTGAGATTTTGTATGTAAAATTACTTTAGGGTTTGGTAGCAATAAGGCATTTGTAATGAAATCTGGTAGCACAATGTTTTTAGCAGTAAAAGCACTCATCATTCTTGATAGTTCTGTTAATGATGGAATAAATTTTAAACCAAATGGTTTTAATAATTCAAAGTTTAATTGCGATTCGTGCAATAATGAACTTTTGCGACTAAAACTTGGTCTAATATTACAAGTAAACCAATTAAATAAACGGTGCGAAGTACCAACTCTTGTTTTAACTCCTGCTTGTTTTATTAATGATGCTATTTCTTTTTTAGGAAATACATGTATGCATACATCTATTTTATACTTTTTAATAAAATCAATTTGTTCACTTTTTGTTAATGATGCAATGTTTTTCCATTCAATAATTTCATCTATTTGTGGTAAACAACTTATAACAGGATGAGTATACGTGTTACCTAAAAATATTATTTTACAATTGGTAAATTGTTGTTTTAACCAAACACACATCGGCAAAGTAAGCACTACATCTCCAATGCTATCGGTTCTGCTAATTAATATTGTTTTATGGTTTAGGTTAATCATGATAAGTTACAAAATACTTTTACCATTTGTATTTATTAAGTTTCGCAGTTTTTTGTATTTTAAAAATGTAGCATATGCCGATATTCTGCTAATATTTAACCCAGCAACACCATCAAGAAAACCTAATTTTAAAAAATAATCTCGTAAAAACTTAACCACCGCACTAAGATATAAAGTAATAATAGTTGCTTTTTTACCTTGTTTATATTGTGCATTTGCTAATATAGTGGTAAAATACTCTACTTGTTTGTAATGGTCGTTTTGGGTGTAATAACTATAATGTAAAATATCTCCCTTAAGATGTTTTATTGTAGCTTGGTCGTTTAAATCATACCTATCATGTGGGTTAGTGCCTTCCCATTTCCCTTTTCTAGAATCCCATAACCTCAATTTTGTATCGGGATACCAACCGCAATGTTTTATCCAAGTGCCACAATAGTTTGTTAATCTATTCATTTTGTAGCCATCACTATCCCAATTTTGTTTTACATGCTTTATGCTTTGTTTAAGCTCGTCATCAATGGCTTCATCAGCATCAAGCGATAAAATGTATGGGAATTCGGCTTGTGTAATTGCCCAGTTTTTTTGTTCAATATGCCCATCAAACTTATGGGTTACAAATCGCACATTATGCTTAAGGCAAAGCTCTTTGGTTTTATCAGTCGAAAAAGAATCAACAACTACAATATCATCAGCAATATCTTTAACAGAAATTAAACATCGTTCAATGTTTTTTTCTTCGTTATAGGTAATTATTACTACCGATAATTTAATAATCATTTTTTAAAAGTATTAATTACTAAATTCAACTAAGTAATTATTTACGTTGTTTTCAATACGTTTTTCTGCATCATCATAATCGGTTTTCTCAAATTTCATCCCTGTAATATGTTCATACAATTCAATGTAGCGGTTACTTACCATTTCCACAAAATCGTCACTCATATCAGGTTGAGTTTGTCCTTCTAATCCCTGAAAACCATGTTCAATTAACCATTGGCGCACAAATTCTTTAGAAAGTTGGCGTTGTTGTTGGTCTTTTAACTGAATTGTATCGTAAGTATCTTTATAAAAATAACGCGATGAATCGGGGGTATGAATTTCATCTATCAGCATAATAACACCATCTTTTTTACCAAACTCATATTTAGTATCAACCAATATTAAGTTTTGTTTTGCTGCAGCTTCAGTTCCCATGGCAAAAAGTTTACGCGTGTAATCTTCTAATACAATATAGTCTTCCTCGGTTACTAAGCCTGTTTTTAAAATATCCTCACGGCTTATGTCTTCATCATGCCCTTGGCTAGCTTTAATTGTTGGTGTAATTATAGGCGTTGGTAATTTATCATTTTCACGTAATCCATCAGGTATTTTAATGCCACACACTTCGCGTTTGCCTGCTTTGTATTCTCTCCAAGAGTGTCCTGCCAAATATCCGCGAATAACCATTTCAACTTTAAACGGTTCGCACATAATTCCAACAGTTACATTCACATCAGGGCTAGCTATTTTCCATGTAGGAACAATTGCAGAAGCCATGTCTAAAAAATGATAAGCAATTTGATTTAGCACTTGGCCTTTGTATGGTATTGGTCGTTTTAAAACCACATCAAAAGCACTTATTCTATCACAAGCTACCATTACTAATTGTTCATTATTAATATTATATATGTCTCTTACTTTACCCCTATAAAAGTTTTTTTGATGTTTGAAAAAGTAATTTGTCGATACGATTGCGTTTTCCATATTCTTTATTTGAATTGGCGAATTTAATTAACTATTTTTTAATACTAGCTTTTTTGTTCGTTATCGTAGGCTTTAATAATGTCTTTCACCAATCTGTGCCTAACAACATCCTCATAAGTTAAGTATGCAAAGTGTATTCCTTTTATGCCTTCTAATAGGGTAACTGCTTTTAAAAGACCCGAGTGTGATTTTTTCGGTAAATCAATCTGGGTTAAATCTCCTGTTACTATATATTTGGCATGAGGCCCCATTCTGGTTAAAAACATTTTTAGTTGCAAGTCAGTTGCGTTTTGTGCTTCATCTAAAATAACAAAAGCATTATCTAAAGTGCGACCGCGCATAAAAGCCATTGGTGCTATTTCTATTACACGATTTTCTATGTAGTATTTCAATTTTTCAGGCGGGATCATGTCATCTAAAGCATCATACAAAGGTCTTAAGTAAGGATCAATTTTTTCTTTTAAATCTCCAGGTAAAAAACCAAGATTTTCTCCTGCTTCCACAGCTGGTCGGGCTAAAATAATACGTTTAATTTCTTTGTTTTTTAATGCCCTAACAGCTAATGCTACTGCAGTATATGTTTTTCCAGTCCCGGCAGGGCCTATCGCAAATAAAATATCATTATGAGCCATTAAATCAACCATGTTTTTTTGATTGGGTGTTTTTGCTCTTATTATTTTACCGCCATTTCCGTATAGTATTACATCATCATCTTTCTTAATAATATCAAGTGGTTCATCGCCTAAAGTATCATTGCCTAATACACTTTCTATCATGTTTGCATCAAGCATTCCATTTTTTTTACTAAGTTTATATAGGCTTTCCAAATAGTTTTCAAACCGTTCAATCTCCCTAATATCGCCATTTATAAATAAAATGTTTCCGCGCGAAACTATTTTAAGCTTGGCAAAATGATGCTGAAGTAATTTTAGGTTTTTATTGTTTATTCCTAAAACATGTGCAGGATCGGCTCCTTCAATTATTATTTCCTTACTAATCAATTGTTGTTGTTTTATTATTGTGTATACTAACTTATCCTTAATAACTTTGCAAAACAAATATAAGTTTCAATTGCAGTAAAAAAATTAAGTATCAAAGTTTTTCACCAAATTGCGAAACATTACCAAACTTTAAATATTTTTATAAAAAAGCGTGAAGATTATTACATTAACAAGTGATTACGGATTAAATACCTATTATGTGGCTGCATTAAAAGCTCGTCTTATTGGGGTTGTTCCAAGTGCTGTTATTGTTGATATTTCGCATAACCTACCCTCATACGATTTAGTACAAGGTGCATTTTTATTACAAAGTTGCTTAAACGATTTTACTGTCGAGACCATTCATATCATAGCAATTGATACTAATTTATTTGTGTATAAAGATATTTTAATTGGCAAAAAAAATAACCATTGGGTGATAGCTGCTGATAATGGTTTTTTATCTAAAGTTTATGAGAATTGGGATATAATTTATAAAGTAAAACCTTCACTATTTTCGGTTAATGACCTTTCGCCAGAAAAAAATATTTTCACCCAAATAGCTGCTCATATTTTTAATGAAACTAATATTAACGAATTTGCTGAAGTAGCTTCACCTAATATAATAGTTGATAATTTAAAGCCAGTTATTTTAGATGATCAAATACGTGCTAGCATTATTCATGTTGATGGATATAATAATGCCGTTACCAATTTAAATAAAAGCACTTTTGAAGCCTGGGTTGGTCGTACTAATTATAAAGTTTTTTATAAAAGAAAAGATAGTGTAGATATAATTAGTGCTAATTATGCAAATGTTGCTACTGGCAATGGTGTTGCTGTGTTTAATGATGTAGGTTGGCTCGAAATTGCAATAAACAAAGGTCAAGGGTCCTCTTTATTAGGATTAAAGTTGGGTGATCAAATTATAATTGAAAAACAGAATGATTAATAGAATAGTACGTTTATCCTTTAAACCTGAAAATGTAGATGCTTTTTTAGCAGTGTTTGAAAGCAGTAAATTATTAATTGCCAATTTTGATGGCTGTCAAGGGTTAACGCTTTTGCAAGATGCGAATGAAAAGAATGTATTTTATACATACAGCTTGTGGCAAACAGAAAACGATTTGGAAAATTATCGTCATTCAGAGTTATTTATAAAAACTTGGGCAGCTACAAAAGCGTTATTTAATGATAAACCTATGGCATTTTCTACCATTGTTAACCAAAAAGTAAAATGAAGCTGATATTCATTTTTTTAGCATTATTCTTTTCATTGAGTATATTGGCTAAACCTCTAGATTCATTGCGTATAGAAACCATTAAAGGGCAAAAGTTTATTATTCATAAGGTTGATAAGACTGATGATATTGCTAAATTAATTAAACGATATAAAACCACTTTATCTGATATTAACAAGCACAACGAGCTTAAGAATAAAAAAATAGTTAAAAATCAAACTTTACGTATTCCATACTCTAGTGAGTTAGCCAAACTTAATGCACCAATAAAAAACGACACTTTAAAAATAGATGAAGCCCATGCTAATGCACAATCGGTAGAGGTTCAAAAGGTGTACACGCATTTAGTAGTTGTGGGAGATAATATCAATACCATTGCTAAAAAGTATAAAGTTACAGCGGCACAATTAACCAAATGGAATAGTTTAAAAACAAATAAATTGCTTCTTGGTCAAATTATTATTGTTGATGAGTCAGCCACAGTAAAACCGTATCAAAAACTAAATGGCCCAGAAGCTCAATTACCTCAAATTAATCAACAACCACGTTTTGGTAATGGCGATTTAGTTGAGCAAACTGGTATTGCATTTATCGATGAAACAATGCAAGTATTACATCCAGAAGCACCAATAGGTACAATAATAAAAGTAATAAACCTTGATAATAACTTGCAATGCTTAGTAAGAGTTAGTGGTACACTTGATGCTACAAAATACAAAAACTTTGTAATATCTATTGGTAAAGAAGCTCAAGATAAGCTACAAATAAATTCTGTTACCGCACGAGTTAAAATTAGTTATATGTTGCTTCCGTAGTATGTTTTTGTTTGCTATACAAGTATGGTATAAACACCATAACAATGGTGCATGCAATACCAATTTGTGTTTCGAGCATAGCCTCAAACTGAAAAGCAAGCAGTAATATAGCAAATCCTACTTGCATAAACTCCACTTTATAAAGCTTATTAAACCACAAAGGTGCAGTAAACGAAATGGTAAAAATTATTAACCCTATTAAGCCAGTTGCCGCTAAGTAATATATAAATTGGTTATGCGGAATAATAGGAGTTAATATAGTTGGATAATCTCTTTTAAATAATGCATCATTCTTATCACGTAAATCACCGATGCCACAACCCATTAGTATATTTTCTTTCGCAATCTCAAAAGCAGTTTTGTAAGAAACCATGCGTGTTGCAATGGAATTAAAATTAGGATCCTGGTTGTTAGCATAAACAGAAACATCCTGCTGTGTATTGGTTATTTTGTTCCGTATTGTAGGCGAAATTAAAAAGCTAAAAGATATGATCAAACCAATTGCAACTAAAGCTCCAATTAGTTTTTTAACATTTCTATACTTAATTAAGTGGTTTAAAAGTACAATGGCAATTACACAGTACAGTGCCAGTAATCCACTTCTTACTGCATAAATATGCAAAAACAAAATTAGAAATATGCCTACTCCAACTAGTACTTTTTTAACGATTAATGATGGTATTAAACATTTTGTTACCCCAAAGTAAATTACATATGTTGTAAATACCACCATCAAACTAAACCTTATGTGGTTAATTGGTCCAGGCATAATTTTCGATTCTAAGTATAGCTGGTTTATCTCATTAAAATGAAAAACATAATTAATCAGTATTCCAATTGTAGCAATGGTAACTACACTTATAAACGAGTAAAAAATTGCCCTAAGTTGTTTTATTGATAACTCACCAATGCTTGGCCAAAGTAAAGCATACAATAACAACGGGATTTTTATTTGTAACCTTTCTGCTAAATATTTTAGGTTATCACTATAAAATAAACTCAATAGCAAAAACAAAAAACTAAAGCTAAATATCAGCAGTGCTTTGTTAGTTAAAAAATTATTCCAAACCTTTTTAGGTGCAGTAAATAATAATATACTAAGCAATTGTCCAGCCATAGTTATACTTAAAATTGCAGGAGCTATTTCACCCAAAATAATCCCTACAAACCATAAGCATGTAAAAATAGTAAACAGCTGTTTTTTATATATCTCGGTGTTGGTTATATTGGTCAACGTCATGTTTCAATAATACAAAAGCCTCTGCAAAATACAGAGGCTTTATTAAAATTTATATTTTCAATTTTCGAATTTTATTATTCGAATTTTCTTTAAGCGTATCTATTACCCACCCAAACAATTCTTCTCACAATAAATTCACTTGTTGTTAAGCTTGCATTTCCAGCAGGGTTTCCTCCAGTAACATGAAAGTCGCTAAATGCAGCATGTGAATTTATAAATGCAGCACCTACAAAGTTAAACGAAACAGGTGTAAATGCTTCGTTCATTTCATCTTCAATTAGCTGTTTAGTTTCCTCGTTTGTAGTATATGCTCCACAAGTAATGGCTCCTTTTTCTGTGGCTAGTTTTTTAGCTATTTTAATCGAGCTTGCTGTTGATGAAGTTTTAATTACAAATATAATCGGTCCAAAACACTCATTATTATAGTGTGTGTATTCCGCTTCATCAATTACAATTACAGCAGGTGTAGCAATTCTAGCGTCTTTAAACTCGTCATTTATAATAGACTTGCTTTCTAAAACAACCTTACCACCTAAATTTCTTACATTTTTCACCCTATTTGCAGTTAATTCTGATTGTATTGCACCCAAAGTAGGAGCACCCGCTTTAGGATTATCAACCAATCCAGTTATCGAACCACATAAAGCACTTACCGCATCGTCAAAACTTACCAAACCGTCTTTTGTGTCAATTCCACTTGCAGGCATAAAAATATTTTGTGGTGCAGTACACATTTGGCCGCTATATAAACTTGCACTAAATGCAATATTTCCCATTACAGCTTTTAAATCATCAACACTATCTATAATGATACTGTTTACGCCAGCCATTTCTGTAAATACAGTTTTATTTAACGATTCTATATACCTTCCAAACTCACTTCCTCCTGTGTAATCTACCAATTTTACAGATTCATGTTCGGCCAATTGTTTTGTAATAGGATTACTCAGTTTATCTACGGCTAATTGTACAGTACATGGATCTATTTGTTGTTCTGCAAATACTTTTTGTATTTCACCAATCACAATGGCTATAGGTAATACAGCTTTAGGATGAGGTTTTACAATACTAGCATTACCCGTAATTAAATTTGCAAATAAAGCCGGCACTGTATTCCAAATAGGAAAAGTACTGCAACCAATAACCAAACCAACACCTTTAGGAATTGCTTTCCAGTTCTTTTTTAGCTTCAAGTCAAATTTGCCCATTGGTTTTACCCATTCTGCTTCGGTAACATACTTGCTCAGTTCTTCAATTCCAGTAACAATTGCTTCTAATGCCCTATCATTACTATGTGGTCCCGATGCCTGAAACGACATCATGTATGATTGTCCAGTGGTATGCATGGTGGCATAAGTAATATCAAAAAAACGTTGTTTAATTCTTTCTAAAGCTTCAATTAATAGTGCACCACGCTCTTTTACCGATATTTTACTCCATGTTTTTTGGGCTATTTCTGCCTTACTTATGTAATCTGTTATTTTGTAAGATGGGTAATTTACACCAATCCCTAATTGTAAGTATGGCGAAATCTCTTCTCCAATCCATTCTTGGGTATCACCTTGTAATA
>JAUCCO010000008.1:0-47132 GCA_034676125.1 Bacteroidia bacterium | reverse complement strand
GCCATTAAATAAAGTAACCGAACTATTTAAACTAAAATTATTACTTCTAAAAGTAACATCGCGTTGGGTAGTATTTGTAATTGGGTTAATGGCAAAGCCTGTATTGTAATTATTGGTTAACTGCCCATTTAAACTAGGCAAAGCGGCCATTTTGCTTTGAAATTTATCAGCCTGAGCAGCATTTAAATTTAACTCCCTTTGCTTAACATTAATGTTATTTTTTAATGCCAAATCAATACACTGTTGCAGTGTAAATACCTTACTTATATTTTGTGCTTGTATTTGTAGCGTGAAAATTAAGCCGAATACCATTAATTTGCACCCTAATATAGTTGAGCTGATTTTCATTCGATATATTAGCTATTTATGCAAAAGTAATGTTTAAACACACAATACCTTCAATATTTCCTTTAATTGCACCCACACTTACATGGAGGGTGAAAACAACAGATAAAGTATTGTATTTTACTTTTGATGATGGGCCACATCCCACCATTACGCCCAAATTATTAAAACTTTTAGACGAGTATAATGCTAAAGCTACCTTTTTTTGTGTAGGTGAAAACGTGAATAAATACCCAGAAACCTTTGCACAAATAATTGATTGCGGACATTCAATTGGAAATCACACTTACCATCATTTAAAAGGCTGGACAACACCAAATGAGCAGTATTTATTAGATATAGAAAAGGCCCATAAAATTATACCATCTACATTATTTAGGCCGCCTTATGGCCGCATAACACCAGCGCAAATAAAACTGCTAAAGCGTAATTATAAAATTATTATGTGGAGTTTGCTTACCCGCGATTATGATAAAAACTTAAATCCGTATAGGGCACTTAATAGTTTAATTAATTTAACAAAGCCAGGTGATATTATTGTTTTTCATGATAGCGAAAAGGCCAATAAAAATATGTTTGTGATGGTAGAAGCCATGTTAAGGAATTTTGCAGCAAAAAACTATTCATTTAAATCGTTATGATGGTAATTGTATTGGGGTTGATGTTGGTTTTTATTTTAATTCAATTATTAAATTTGACCATAAGTGTAGTGGCTAAATTTGATAACCCCATATTAAACCAAACCGATGATGAGTTGCCTGAAATTACGGTATTAGTTGCCGCCCGAAACGAAGAACAAAACATTGCTAATTGTTTACAAAAACTTGTTCAGCAAAACTATCCAACTAATAAGTTTCATGTTTTAGTAGGTAATGATCAATCAACTGATAATACTTCAAAAATTGTGGATGATTTTGTAGCTAAATTTCCTTTTGTTAAACAAATTCACATATCAAACCAACTGGGTAAAGCGCGTGGAAAGGCCAATGTTTTAGCGCAATTGGCACATCAAGCCAAAGGCAATTATTTTTTAATTACCGATGCAGATATACAAGTTGAACCCAATTGGGCACGCACTTTAGTTAACTTTTTTACACCCCAAACGGGTATCGTTAGCGGCACTACAATAGTTAGCGGAAAAGGTTATTTAAGCAATATGCAACACATAGATTGGTTGTATTTTATGGGTTTATTATTAAGCTTTAGTAGGATAAAAATATACAGCACTGCAGTAGGTAATAATATGGCCATAAGCAGGGAAGCATATTTTAGTACAGGTGGTTACGAAAACATAAACTTTAGTGTAACCGAAGATTACAAATTATTTGAACAAGTAAGGCTTAAAGGTTATAAAACCATTAACATGATTAACCTCAATGCCATCAATACCTCCGCACCAGCATCTAGTTTAAATATTTTACTTAACCAACGCAAAAGATGGCTTACAGGTGCTAAAGAATTGCCGTTTTATTGGTGGATAATTTTTGCTATTTATGGTTCGTTTTGGATAGCTTTTATTACCTGTTTATTTTTAAACCCAGCATTGGCTTTGGTACTTTTAGTTGTTAAGTTTTTACTACAAACCATTACCATATATTGGCAGCAAAAACAATTAAAAATACCTACCAATTTATTTCAATTATTTTGGTACGAAGTTTATACATTAGGCCTAACTTTGCTAACCAGTTTTTATTTTATTTGGCCAACAAAACTTAACTGGAAAAACAGATATTATTAAGCATGATTTTTACAGACACACACACACATTTATATAGCGAAGAATTTAAAGACGACCGGGGAGAAATGGTATTACGCGCCATTGAAGGTGGTGTAACAAGATTGTTTTTGCCCAATATTGATATTAAAAGTATACAACCTATGTTAGATTTGGTATGGCAATTTCCTGAAAATTGTTTTCCAATGATGGGGTTGCACCCGTGTAGTGTTGATGAGCACGTGGAGGCACATTTGTTTCAAATACAAAAGTGGTTTAAAAAACGTAAGTTCTATGCAGTTGGCGAAATAGGCTTAGATTTTTATTGGAGTGTGGAGTTTAAAGACCAACAAATAATGGCCTTTAAAAAACAAATTCAATGGGCCATTCAGCAAAACTTACCTATTAATATCCACTCCCGAAATAGTACAGAAGAAGTGATTGCTATTTTAGAGGAAATGAAACATCCTTTATTGCGGGGCATTTTTCATTGTTTTAGTGGCAATGCATTGCAAGCAGCACAAATTACTAATTTAGGTTTTTACTTAGGAATTGGTGGTGTATTAACGTATAAAAAAAGTGAATTACCAGCAGCCATCGAAAACATAGGTTTACAGCATATTGTGCTTGAAACCGATGCACCGTATTTAAGCCCAATGCCATATAGAGGCAAACGAAACGAAAGTGCGTATGTAGTTTATGTAGCACAAAAACTTGCCGAATTAAAAAATACCACGCTGCAAAATGTGGCAGAAATTACAACGCAAAACTCTAAAAATATTTATGGTATTTAGTTGCTATACAAGCATGTAAGTCACTTTATTTTTTTATTGTATCTTCGCCACCTTTCCATCTTTAAATAAAGATACATGTTTAAACGCATACGCGTAAATAGTAAGTTAGCATTTTATCAGTTTTTAAAACACCGTAACCGTTACATCAACGATAAAAACTTTTTGATTGTAGCTAGTTTGTTGGTGGGAATTACTGCGGGTTTGGCTGCTGTAATTTTAAAATACTTAGTACACGTAATTCAGCATTTTTGTGAAAGCGGTTTTGATGTAAAATTCGAAAATTATTTATACCTCATTTTTCCATTGGTAGGTATTGTTTTATCGGCCACTTACATTCGGTTATTTCATTACAAAAAAGGTTACGATAAAGGTTTAAGCAGCATCATTTTTGCCATAAATAAAAAAGGCTCAAATATTGCTCGGCACAAAACGTATTCGCATATTATTACCAGTGCAGTAACAGTTGGTTTTGGTGGATCAGTTGGTTTGGAGGCACCAATTGCGGTAACCGGAAGTGCTATTGGAGCAAATGCTGGCAAAGATTTATTGGTTACCAAACAGGAGCGAACGCTGTTATTAGCAGCAGGGGCAGCAGCAGGTATTGCAGCAGTATTTAATAGCCCAATTGCAGGTGTAATTTTTGCTTTCGAGGTATTGTTAACCGAAGTAAGTATTCCTGCTTTTATACCATTACTTATGGCCTCGGCTTCGGGTGCAGTGGTGGTAAAGTTTTTTCATAGCGAACCTTTATTTAATTTAATTACTGATGGTTGGCGTATACAAAGCATACCGTACTACACGTTGTTGGCTATTTTTTGTGGTTTAACATCTGTGTACATGATGCGCATAACCATGAAAACCGAAAGCGCATTTAAACGTATAACATCAATTTTTCCTAAAGCAATTGTTGGAGGGTTGTTGTTGGGTTTGTTAATCTTTATTTTTCCTCCGCTGTATGGTGAGGGATATGGTTTAATTGACAAACTAATGAATGCCGATCAAGGTAACTTATTCGACCGAAGTTTATTTTATGTTTTTAAAGATAATATTTGGGTTGTTATTGTTTTTTCTACCGCAATTTTACTTATTAAAGCGCTTGCTAGTGCGGTAACTGTTGGTTCTGGTGGTGATGGAGGAATTTTTGGACCATCGTTATTTGTGGGTGCTGTATTGGGTTTTGATTTTGTTAAAATTTTTGAAGCACTTGGAATCACAAATTTACCCATGCAAAATTTTGTTGCGGCTGGTATGGCTGGTATGGTTAGTGGTGTTTTACATGCACCATTAACTGCTATATTTTTAATTGCGGAAATTACTGGTGGATATGCCTTAATTGTTCCGTTAATGTTGGTTTCTTCTAGTTCTTTTTTCATCACAAGGTATTTTGAAAAATATTCGCTTTACACCAAGCATTTAATTGAAAGTGGCTTTATGACTTTTGATAAGGATAAAGACCTACTAAGCAAGGTTGATTTAGGACGAATTATTCAAACTGATTTTATTGAATTATCTCCAAACCAAACTTTGAGCGAACTTGTTTCAATTATTACCACATCAAAACGAAATATTTTTGTAGTGCTTGATGCCAACAAACATCTTTTAGGTATAATAACACTTGATGATATTCGTGAGATTATGTTTAACCAAACAGAATATGGCCACGTAAAAGTTAAAAAATTAATGAGTATACCAAGGTATACAGTTTTACCCAATACGGATGTAACTAAACTTATTGAGAAATTTGATGAGTACAACGTTTGGAAAATTCCTGTTGTAGATAAAGACGGAACATACTTAGGCATTATTTCTAAAAGTGCCGTATTAAATCAATATCGTGAGAAACTTTTAAAAGAGGAACCGCTATAATAAGTACATAGATGACAATGCTATACAGCGGCAAGACTAAAGCACTTATGCATTCATCATTCATTTTTAACCGCCTATCATAAAAAATACCTATCTATTACATTTTTATTACTTTGGTTTAAAGTTTAACCCCTTTATATTATGGAAATTAACGAAAATGAATTAGGAGCTGGTGATACCTTACACCTTAATCACAACATCAAACACTATTTACTAGAAGCGGCTAGGTGGGGGCGACTTTTGGCAATTTTTGGTTATATTACGTGTACGCTATTTTTACTTTTTTCGGTGTATTTAATTATTAGCCCGAATAACCCAATGAACAACACCCAATCAACATCGGTTAGTATGGGAATTGGTATTTTATATTTTGCATTAAGCACACTTTATTTTATACCAATAAACTACCTATATAAATTCTCTATTAAAACTAAGCAGGCCTTATTTGATAAGGATTATAGGTTGTTAGAGTTTGCGTTAAAAAACTTAAAATCGTTGCTGAAATTTACTGGTATATCAACCATTGTTGTTATTGTGTTGTATGCAATAATATTTTTTGGAGCATTGGTATTTAAGTCAACAATTTAGTAAAATACACAATCAGCTAAAAAGAAGCTCATTTAGGTTTAAATTATCTGGTATTGTTTAAGCAATAGTGCCATTTCTATGGCCATATTTTTTGCTTCCTCACCTGCTTTTTGGGCAAAATCTTCACCACTGCTTGCATATATAATACTGCGCGAAGCATTAATCAATAACCCGCAATCTGGGTTAATACCATGTTTAACCACATCGGCCAAACTGCCACCTTGCGCACCAACACCTGGTACTAAAAAGAAATAATTTGGCACTTGTTTTCTAATCAACCCTAACTCTTGTGGTTTTGTAGCACCCACCACAAACATTAAGTTTTCATGTGTGGCCATATTACTAAAAGTAGCGATTACCCGTTGGTATAATTTCTGTTCGCCAATTTGTTGTTGTTCAAAATCAGCACTACCTGGGTTTGATGTTAATGCCAATATAATTCCCCATTTATTTTGATAGTTAAAAAACGGTTGTAATGAATCTTGGCCCATGTATGGCGCAAGTGTAACCGAATCAAAATTCATGGTCTCAAAAAATGCACGTGCATACATGTCGCTTGTGTTACCAATATCGCCACGTTTAGCATCGGCAATGGTAAAAATATTTTCAGGAATATAATCAAGCGTATCTTGCATGGTTTGCCATCCAGCAACTCCATCAGCTTCATAAAAAGCAGTATTAATTTTATAACTTACGCAGTAATCTTTGGTAGCATCAATAATGGCTTTATTAAAGGCTAACACTGGATTTTTTTCTGATAATAAATGCTGAGGAACTTTCTTAATGTCCGTATCAAGCCCAACACACAAAAAGCTTTTTTTAGTTTTTATTTGGTTTACAAGTTCAGTTTTATTCAAAGCGTTGTTATTAATATTGGGTTTTAAAAAAGCAGGTTTAATTCGAGGGCAAAGTTATGAATATCCTTGTTTTTAAAAGCAGGATTTAATCCACTTACCAAACCATTGTTAATGTTTACTAAACCATACTTAGCCACAATCTGAAATCCAACAAAACCTCCATAAAACTGTGTACCCAATACCGCCAAAACATCCATCGGAAGTAGTTTAGGTTGTTCGGTTTCGGCCAATGCATCAGAATTAATGTAGATGGAGCTGTTTAACAATTGCGAAAATTGTAATCCAGTTATTAAATGGTTTGTATTATTTTGGTTAATAGACCTAACCCAAGTTAAAGGTAAATCTAAATAATAGGTTACCAATTTATGGTATTGCCCAATGGGATTGTTAAAATTACTGCCTCTAATACTTACACCTAAATCTATTTGATAAGCATTTTTAGGAGAGGTTTTTTTTCTGAAATAAACTGCGCCATTTAACCCAAACATTGGCCTCGGGTTATCCAACTCGCCTCCAAGCATAGTGGTAGTATTGGTACCCAAACGTAAGCCAAACTCTTGGTCTTCGTTCATATCGCCTTTTAGCCATTCCACCGATTCATCATCATCTCCGTTGTCATCATCCAAATTGGTGCTATCAACTTGTGCAACGGCAAAGTTTGCAATAAATATTAATGCAATAAAAAACAAACGTTGTACTAACATGATTACAATATTACTGCTTTATAAAGATTCCATTTATTAATTTATACTTTATGTTAACGCTTCGGCTAGTAACTTGTTGTATTCATCACGTGTAATCTCCACACCGCCAAGCGTGCGCAAATGGTCTGATATGTATTGTGTATCAAGCAAAGTAAATTGGTGCTCTTTCATCCATTCTACTAAACAGTATAAGGCTACTTTGCTTGCATCAGTTTGTGTACTAAACATACTTTCGCCAAAAAATGCTTTACCCATTGCCACGCCATATAAACCGCCTACTAATTGGTGTTTGGTATTCCAAACTTCAAAACTAAAACCATGTCCCATTTTTTGTAGTTGACAATACACACTAATAATTTCTTCACTAATCCAAGTCTCCTCTCTATTGGCACAAGCACGCATTACTCCTTCAAAATCTTTATTAATGGTTGCATAATATCGTCCACTTCTGATGGTTTGTTTAAGGGATTTACTTACTTTAAATTCATCTAATGGAATAATTCCTCTAAACTCAGGTTCTATCCAATAAATAATGCCACCTTCATCATTATTAGCCATCGGAAAAACTCCAGTACTGTATGCATACAGCACCATATCTGGCGTTATTTGATCCATCTAAATATCTAATATGTTTTTGTTTGATTCCGAATCATTCATTGCATCTTCTAGTCCTAAATAACTAACTTTTATGTTATGCATCATTGCGTTTTCGTGGCGCTTTAGTTCACCTTCACTTTCTAGTTTATTAATGATGTAACTTATCTTTAAAAAACCTACGTCTAAAGCAGGCGTGTAGCCGAAGTCTTTGTTTTTATCGAGTTCTACTGTTTTTGCTACTAATCCGCATTGTTGCAATGATTGCAAAATTTGTTGGGTTAAACTAAATGGCAAGTTAAGTTTTTGGGCAATCTCTTGTGCTGTTGGAGCAGCAAGTGCATCTTTAAATCTTTTAGCAATAAAATGGGTCACAAACAAACTATATAACATGCGCATTTTGTGACTAATTTTACCAGTTTGCTGTTCCGATTCGAACAATGCAATATTTTGTACACTATATGATATTTCAGCTCCTATTAATACAATCATCCAACTAAATTGAAGCCAAGTAATAAATAATGGAATAGAAGCGAAACTACCATAAATTGTATTGTACCTAGAAACACCAATTTGAAATGCGATATATGCCCATTGAAAAATTTGAAATACCACACCAGCAATTATTCCTGCGGTGAATGCAGCCCTTGGTTTAACCTTAGTGTTGGGCATTACTAAGTAAATTAAGAAAAACAATAAACTTGTAATTACATATGGCAATACTTGTAATGATATAATGATTACCTCGGTAATAAACCCACCTAAAAAGCTTAAGTGTATTAATAAGTTTTGAACTTGTGTGGTTATAAAAATATTGACTGCACCAGAAATTACAATAAAAATAGGCGCTACAAGCATTATCGAAAGATAATCGGTAAACTGCCTAGCCATGGTGCGAGATTGACTAACTCCCCATATAAAATTAAAGGAATCCTCTATGTTTGATAAAACTTGTAAAACACTCCACAATAAAAGTACAAAACCTAATCCAGCTATAATTCCGCCTTTGGTGCTTCCTAATAAGTTGTGGGCATAATTCAATACATTCTCTAAAACATCAGGCTGCCCTGCTAGCAAGCCTTGCAATTGTGTGTCTAAATAATCTTGCAAGCCAAAGCCTTGTGCTATACCAAATATCATAGCTACCACTGGCACTATTGATAACAATGTATATAGCGTTAATGCAGAAGCGCGTAAGGCTAAATTTTTTCTAACAAAATCTTTAATGGCCATAATGCTAATGCGCAAAATTTTAATTGCACCGCGCTGCCATTTCGGGAATTTATCTAACTTTACATGCCATACATCATGTGTTAAAAAGTTACGTATTTTTGCCGCATTAAATTTAGCCATGCGGTAAATATAAGTTTCTGCTGCTAATGTTGGAATAAAACAGATTAAAAAAAGTAACTAGCAAATGAGTACAAACAAATTTGTTTACAAAAACTCCATCATATCCTACCATAAATTTGGGTATGGCAATGATGTTCTTGTGGCTTTTCATGGATACAGCCAAACGGGTTTGGAGTATCAATATTTTGAAGATGTGTTAGGCGAAAAATTCACCATAATTGCTATAGATTTTTTTTGGCATGGCGAAAGTGTTTGGCTTGAAAAAGAAGATTTTTTAGACCAAGATATGCAAGCTATTTTTAGCGGAATTGCCCAGCAAGAAAATCTTCATGCCGAAAGATTCTCTGTTTGCTCATACAGTATGGGTTCAAGATTAGCTAGGGCATTGGTGCAAAATTTTGCACATAGAATTGATTATTACATCATGCTTTCACCACCAACTTTTTCGTTTAATACCTTTTTAAATTTTTCTACAAATAATTATTTCGGTTTAAATTTATTTAGATATTTTACAACTACTCCAGGTGCATTACAGGCTTGGGTAAAACGATTGTTTGATTCAAAAATTTTAACCCGCAGCGTATATGTATTTACCAGCAAATTTGTGGGTAAGCCAGAGCGTATTGAAAAAGTATTTAAAACTTGGTTTGCACAACGAAAACTCAGAACAAGTTTTGGAAAGTTTGCAAGGTTGGTTAATAAAAATAATATAAAAGTAATACTTATTGTAGGTAAAAACGACAGCATTACACCACCCAAAAGAATAATTGCCTACGTAAAAAAATTAAAAAACAACCGCATATTTATTTTAGAAAAAAAGCATGAACTTGCAACCCCTGAAACAGAGCAGGTTTTTAAACAACTATTTGGCTAAAATCAAACCCCATTTTACGATTATATAACAACATTATTTTATGCAATACGAAACTATTTTATTTGAAGTAACTAATGGCATTGCCACCTTAACATTAAATCGTCCTGATGTATTTAATGCCTTTAACGAGCAACAAAGTTTTGATGTAATTGATGCACTAAAAAAGATTGAACGTGATAAAACTATACGGGTAGTAATTTTAACAGGAGCCGGAAAAGCATTTTGCAGTGGTCAAGATTTAAAATCAATTGCAGGAGCAAAAAGTCGTTCGTTAAGCGATAGTTTATACAAGCGCTACAACCCAATGATTAAAGCCATGCGTAATTTGCCTATACCAATTATATGCAAACTTAATGGTGTTGCTGCAGGCGCAGGTTGCAGTATGGCTTTAGCGAGTGATATGATTGTGGCAAGCGAAAATGCATCATTAATTGAGGTGTTTGTAAATGTAGGCTTGGTGTTAGATTCTGGCTCAAGTTATTTTTTACCTCGTTTAGTGGGATCCGCTCGTGCTTTTGAACTCGCAACTATGGGAACAAAAGTTACTGCCAAACAAGCTTTAGAATGGGGAATGATAAATAGGGTAGTTAGTGCCGAAGAGTTAGATGCTGAAACATTAAAAATTGCCGAATACTACGCAAGTGCACCTACTAAGGCGGTTGGGTTGATGAAAAAAATGTTGAATAAATCTTTCCATAGCGATTTAGATACCATGTTACAATATGAAGCTTACTGTCAAGAAATTGCAGGTAGAAGCGCAGATTATAAAGAAGGTGTAACGGCATTTAACGAAAAAAGAAAACCAGCATTTAAAGGAGAATAAAACAAACGTTAGGTTTTTTAAATGAATTTACATAATTTGTAACTACTTATTTATCAATTTATGGCCACGCATATCACTAAAATTGTTGTCCCAGTTGACACGTCAAGCAACTCAACTATGGCGCTAAAAGCCGCTTTATCATTGGCATTAGCGTACAAAGCCTCCCTGTATGTACACCATGTTTCAGAAGACTCAACATCTGATGAAGTTAAGCAAAAAGTGGCTTCAGTATTAGGTGCCACACCACACACTTATTCCGAAAGTAAAGGAAGTGTTTACAAAGAAATCATCATAAAATCATTGGATGTAAATGCTGATTTAATTGTGATGGGAACACATGGAAACACTGGTTTCCAAGAGTTTTGGTTAGGTAGCAATGCCAATAAAGTTGTAAGCTCGGCAAAATGTCCAGTTTTAACTATTAGAAATGATGCTAGAAGCACCGATTTTAAAAAGATTGTTGTGCCTATGGATACTTCTTTTGAATCGAGACAAAAAGTACCTACAGCGGTAGATTTAGCTTTAGCACTAAAAGGAAGTATACATATTCTTGGTGTATCAACCAGTAAAGATAAAGAGGCTGAACACATTGTTGGCAATTATACACGCCAAGCCAGCGATAGCATTTCAGACCATAATATTCCGTGCAATATAGAAAATCGCTTGGGTGGAAATATTACCAATACTACCATAGCTTATGCCGAAGAAATTAATGCCGACCTAATTGTGATAATGACAGAACAAGAACCACAAATTGGTTCGTTTTTCTTAGGTAAATTTGCTCAGCAAATGGTTAATAATTCTCCCGTACCTGTGTTATGTGTGCCAACTCGCGAAGACTTAATGCTTACAAACGCAAGACTTTAAACTAGAGCAATAAACAGTATTTATACAAAATGCCACTTAAAAATAAGTGGCATTTTTTTATGCCCTAAAAATAAAATTACAACTTTGTTTAACTTTCTTTTTTAAACTTTAAACCAAAAACGTATTTTTACCGTTTGTAAGTATGCTATTTTAGCAAAAAAGCACGTGGCTTAAACATTTGTTAAACTTAGCTGTTAATAACACCATGATGGAAATTAAACCCGGTAAGTATTTAGAACCAATCGAGTTTCCTGCGGATTTACGCAAGGTTAAAGAAGAAGATTTAGTAAAAGTTTGTGCAGATTTAAGGCAATATATTATTGATACTGTTTCGGTATACGGAGGACATTTTGGAGCTAGTTTAGGGGTTGTTGAGTTATCAGTAGCCTTACATTATGCATTTAATACGCCATACGACCAATTGGTTTGGGATGTGGGACATCAAGCCTACGGACATAAAATATTAACTGGTCGGAGAAAAAACTTTCATACCAACAGGGTTTATAAAGGCATAAGCGGTTTTCCAAAACGTGCCGAAAGCGAATATGATACCTTTGGTGTTGGCCATTCATCTACATCAATTTCTGCAGCCTTAGGAATGGCTGTTGCAAGCAGGTTAAAAGGTGAGCTAGATAAACAACACATTGCTGTAATTGGCGATGGTGCCATGACTGCTGGTTTGGCTTTTGAAGGACTAAATCATGCGGGGGTTGAGGATAGTAATTTAATTGTGGTGCTTAACGATAATTGCATGAGTATTGACCCAAATGTGGGTGCATTAAAAGAATACTTAACCGATATTACCACTTCGCCTACTTACAATAAATTTAAAGATGATGTTTGGAAAGCTTTAGATAAATTAAATAAAGTTGGTCATGTTTCTCAAGATATTATTTCTAAAGTTCACGACACTTTAAAAGGTGGATTGCTTAGGCATAGTAACTTATTCGAATCACTTAAGTTTCGTTACTTCGGCCCAATTGATGGACACGATGTAAACCACATGGTTAAGGTGATGAATGATTTGAAAAAAATTCCTGGTCCTAAACTTTTACATTGTGTTACCGTAAAAGGAAAAGGCTATGCATTAGCCGAAAAAGATCAAACCAAATGGCACGCTCCTGGTTTGTTTGATAAAATTACGGGCGAAATTATTAAAAGCGTTCCAGATAAACCTCAGCCACCAAAATACCAAGATGTATTTGGACATACCTTAGTTGAACTTGCTGAGAAAAACGAAAAAATTGTTGGTATTACACCTGCAATGCCTTCTGGTTCATCAATGAATATTATGATGAAAGCCATGCCTAAAAGAGCATTTGATGTGGGCATTGCCGAACAACATGCAGTAACTTTTAGTGCAGGTTTAGCCTCGCAAGGATTGGTTCCATTTTGCAATATTTACTCATCGTTTATGCAACGTGCCTACGATCAAGTGGTGCATGATGTGGCTTTACAAAAATTACATGTGGTATTGTGTATGGACAGAGCCGGTATTGCTGGTGCTGATGGACAAACCCACCACGGTATGATTGATGTGCCATTTATGCGTTGTGTACCCAATATGGTTGTAAGCGCACCTATGAATGAAGAAGAGTTGCGCAACATGATGTATACAGCCAGTTTAGATAAAAATGCTGGTCCGTTTAGTATACGTTATCCAAGAGGAAATGGTGTGATGGTAGAATGGCGTACACCATTAAACGAAATGGAAATTGGTAAAGGACGAAAAATACGTGACGGAAAAGATATTGCTATTTTAAGTTTTGGTACTATTGGAAACATGGCTTCGGATGCACTAGATAAATTGGCTAATAACGGAATAATGATTGGCCATTATGATATGCGATTTGTTAAACCTATTGACGAGGCTTTATTACACGATATTTTTAGTAAATACAGTAAAATAATTACCATTGAAGATGGTACAATAGTAGGTGGTTTTGGTAGTGCCGTATTAGAGTTTATGGCCGAACACAACTACAATAATATTGAGCTAAAAATGATGGGTATGCCTGATAGAATTGTTGAACATGGCGAACCAAACGAGTTGTATGCCGAATGTGGTTACGATGTTAATGGCATTGTTAAAACAGTTAAAAGTTTACTTAAAGAAAAAATACACGCGTAGTACTTTTAAGTATACTTGTTTCACCAAAAATAATTGACGTGTTTTTAATTTAATACGGTTATGGTATTTAATATTTACTGTGATTTAACCTTGCAGTAATTAGTTTTGGGTAGATTAGTAAATACTAAAAATCAACTCAAAGAGTCTATTTCTTTTTGGTAATCATACTGCAAATCTTCGTGTAACTTGCTTAATTCTTTATTGATTTTTTTAAGTTGAGTTGCGTATAAATTCATCAATTGGTTGCTATGAAAAAGCGCAGTGTCGAGCTTGCGCAAATGCTGTAAAAAACAAATTAGTAATTCAATATTGGTTTGCGGCACACCGCTATACTTTGCCAACTTATTTACTTGGCGCAATATTTTTCGGACAGTTTTTTTAACAAAATAAACGCTGGTGGTATTTACCTCTGTAAATAATAATTCAATTTGTTGTTTTGCTTGTTCAATAAATTGCTGTTCATCGTCTGCTTCAAAAAGTAAATAATGCAACAACTCTTTGTTTTCTTTTTTAAATTTAGCCATGCGCAAACACAATGCAGCAAGTTGGGGCTGTGGTAAATTTTGTAGCTCCTTTTTTAACTGGGCAATGCTTGATGTTTGCATATTTTTAGAATTTAAAAAGCCTTCTGCTTTGCAAGGCATTGTGTTTAGTGAATATGTGGAATAAAATAAAATAGTTAATCAAAGTTAATTCATGTTGTAAATATGAAAAAGCTTACCTAATTAAGTGATTTTATTTTTGCTAAATATTTGTTGTCAGCTGTACATGTTTAATTTTAGAAGTGTTCTTTAATATTCGTCTATTTTAAATAAATTTCGTCTCTCACATAGGTGTTGTTAAGCCAAAAACAATGCTTTGTATATACTTTTTCTTTCGTCAATTTGTCTTTTTTAGGCAACGGGTAAGTGTCTGCTGCATTAGTGGCGTGTGGTCTAACGTGTGATACTGAATTGAAAGATTTGTTTGGAAAGTTTGTGTAACGAGTTGTTCCAATAACTTCCTTTACAATTTTGCCTTTTGAAACAATCTCTTTTGTCTTTGCCCAAACTTTTTCTGCTTCAAGAATGTCAGTATAAGGCATATTCCAAAACTTAACTTTTCTCAAAACTAGTTGCTCATTTTCAAATTGGAAAAACACAAATAAAAATTTATGTTCCAAAATGTCTTTGAAATTTGAATTGTCCCACTCTTCATTAACAATTTCTTCGTATTTGAAATTTGGAAAAGAAATATCTTCTTTGGGTAAATTGTTTTCCTTTAGTCTTACTGTCTTTACAATGATTTCAGCTTTTTCAAACTCTTCAATTTCTTTGTCAAGTTCAATCCCCAAAATTGTTTTTGTAAGACTTGCATAAAAATTTTTAGCTGTTGTGTTAAGTTCAACACCTGTAGAGTTAAGAATTTGTTCAATTGTCTTGCCGTAATAAGGATTGAATTTGGAAATTACAACATCTTCAATTGTTTGCTTTTTAGCAACTGCAACAGATGGAATTAGTTTTCCATAAACTTCTTTTGTTTCTCCAGCTATTGAAGCTATGATGTGATTTACATAGCCTTGTTTCAGCGAATATGCTCTTTGTTTTGCAGGAATTTTTGAAAAAGGCTGCTTTCTAACAGACATAGCATTTGCTCCCTTTGTGCAAGCACCTAAATAAAAAGTATCGCCTTCTGAAAGTTCGTGAGCCTTGCCATCAGCTACTTTTTGTTTAATAAGCTGCCAGTCTTTTTTGATAATTTCCAAATCTGTATTTGGAAAATTCCACTCATCAACAAGTTTTATGAGGTAATCAAGAATGTTAAATCCTGCTTCGTGTAAATAGAAAATCAAAAGAATGCTTGCATTCTTTTTCCAAAAATCACTTTCGTCAAACGACTGGTTAACAATTTTTAAATAATCAATAATGCTTAAAACCAATCTTTCCTTTGAACGATATTCGTTATTCTTCAACTGCTTTAACGGAGAAGATTTGAGTTCCATTCCTATCTCAAAAAAGTCAGCTTCTGATTTTGAATTGGGATCGTAACCGAAGTAGAATTTTTCAAGTATTTGACCAAAGTTCCCTTTGCCTGTGTACTTGTGTTTTAAAATACTTGGGTCGCAAACTTGTCGTAGAGTTTTACCTTTAAGCAACTTAGCATAATCTATTACTGATTTTTTATCTTTAGGATTATATTCCATTTTTAAAATCCCATTTTTTGTTTTAAATCAACACACCATATTTCATGTGCTTTTCTAGTCAAATAATCTAATCGTTTTGTGATTGCTTCAAAATTTTTCTCTGTTCTTATCTTGTCAAAGTCCCAATCTTTAGATTCTATTTTATCAATTAATTCAATTACTAGCCTTAAATTTGGTTTACTTGCTTTTATCAGTTCTATTTTTTCTGAAATTATTTTATTTTCTAATGTTCCATTTAAATTTTTACCAATTAGAGTGAGGTTACCGATAGTATTTACATGAGGTTTAATATCTTTTTTTGATACCTTCCATTTTTTGCAATCTTTTGGAAGGATATGTTCTATGCTCACTTTCTCTTCGTCATAGCCTTCTGTTTGGTTACCACCTATTTTTTCCTCTAATTCATTCAACACGTACCTAATAACAATTCTAGACTTTTGGTCATCCTTGTATTCTATGCTTTTTAATCCTTCTATAAAAGCATCACTATAGGATGAAGGTATTTTTGATTTGAAATTTTTATAAAGTTCATCAGCGAAAAGATTAGGTATTTTATTTGATTGGTTATTTTTAATTTTTTCCTCAATCTTTTCGCAAAAATCACAGATTTGACTAAAATACCAATTCCCAGGTAAACTTAAGATTTGAAAGTATAAAAAAGTAAACTTTTCTATTATCTGCCATCTATTAGATAATTTAGATTTGATTCTATTTTGATTTTTTAAATCCAAGTTTCTAAAAAGACATAAGTATAAAATAATCCAAGTTTTTGCTTTAGTATTTCTTAATACTCGTATACTATTATAGACTTTTAATGCCTCGCCTCTATCATTTCCAAAAAATGTAAGTATATCTTCAAAACCACCATTAAGAATTTGATTTAAATATTCAGAATTAGCAACCAAATTATCAAGAAATGAATTCCAGTCTTTTTTAGATGTCTTAAACTTATCTTTTATTGCGGAATACAATTTTTTATCAGAAATATATTCATATCGCGAAGACCAGTAATAGCTTAAAAAATCCTTTAATGAGAATTGAACACCCTCTAAAGTATCTAAAATTTGAGCCCATCTTTCTTTTGCGGAATCAATGTATTTATCATCAGTTCCAACTACATTTTTAAATACTTGATTTTTTATTAAATCTGCTACACTTAAATCTATTCCTTTTGCATTAACAGACTCGAATATTTCATATGCCAAGTTTTCGTCTTTTATTTCAATTTTAACAAAATAGTGTTTTGCCAATTTATTTTCAACTAAACCTTTCAGCCACTCAAATTGCTCTTCAAATTTGTAAGATTTAGTATTGTCTTCAATTAGGCTTTGGAATTTTAAATATGCTTTTTTAATCCTATCTTCTTCTGATCCTTTAATAGTCTTGAGTTTCTCAGTAATTTGTTTTGGAGGATTATCTTGTATATGTTCTTCAAAAAACGTTTTTATTGAATCGCCTGGTATTAAAAAGTTATCAAATTTGCTTTCATCAAAATCATCTGGTGTTCCAAGAAATAATTTATTAAAACCATTAGCCTTATTCTTATGATCGTTTACCTTTTCGTCCTTCCCCTTTTTTAATAAAACATCTCTAATAACGGCTCCTAATATTTGAATTGTCAAATACCGTTGTTGTCCATCAATTATTTCAATAATATTACCCTTGTCCAATTCTTTAACATCAAAAATAATTGTACCAAGGAAAACAGGTGTAACTGAATTAATTGTTTCCCAAAATTCTTCTATTTGTTTTTCTTCCCAAGTGTATTGTCTCTGAAATCGGGGAATTCTGAACTTATTCTTTGGTTTTATATATACATCATTGATAGTTGCTTTTACTACAAAATTGCTGGTTGACATAATTCTATTTTTTTGTTTAATGATATTCCAATTTTTTCAATTACACCTACAACCAAAGCGTTACCCATAAAGAAAGCTCTTTTTGTGTCTGAAACTCCTTCAAGTTTTGTATGGTCGTCAGGAAACATATTTAAACGTTCAAGTTCAACTGGTGAAAGTCTTCTGTATCCTTTTGATGTTTGAATAACGTGTTTAAATCTTGATGGAGATTTTCCTCCTTCACCAGTTATAATTGTTCTTGATGGTTTGTCTAATGGGTCGGGGAAAATCATTCCACCTTCACTGTAATTGTATTCAAAACCTTGTGCGTTTGTCCGCATTTCTTTTTTCGGTCCTTTTAAATAAGCCCATTTGTCAAGATCGTTTTTGTCAATATAAAACTCTGATGTTACTTCTCCGTTTTGAATAAGGTCTCTCAAAATCGTGAACTTTCCATCATAGTTTGGTTGTGTTTTAATGGTTGTAACTAAACCGTTAATCATTAAACCTGTGTTTTCAAAAAGTCCTGTCGTTCCGCCTTTGTTGAAATTTTCAGAAATTGAAACAATATCTCCTTTGAGTTTAAATTCTGTTGGAAATAATGTATTTTCTGAAGTTACGGGAAATGCTTCTGCTAAAGTTCCTTCTTCCAAAATCCATTCTGTTGGTGCAACTTCCTTTATACTTTCATAAATATTAGTTCCTTTAAGATAAGCCAAAATGAAAATTCTTCTTCGTCTTTGTGGCATCCCAAAGTCAGCAGCATTAATTACTCGCCATTCAACAGCGTAACCAAGTTCGTTTAAACTTTGTAAGATAATAGCAAAGTCTCGTCCTCTTTGTCCCGATGGAGAAATGAGAAGTCTATCAACATTTTCAAGGAATAAATATTTTGGCTTCTTCTTTTTCTCTGAAAGTATTTTATGAATACTCCACCATAAAACACCTTTTTTTCCAATAAGTCCTTTTGAATTTTTTAGTGTTGTTGCTACTGAATAGTCTTGGCAAGGAAATCCACCAACAAGTAAATCGTGGTCAGGAATTTTTGAAACATCAACTACAGAAATGTCTTCGTTGCAATGTCCTTCTTTGCCGAAACGATTTTCATAGACTAAAGAAGCGTGTTGTGTTTTTGTCGATGGTTCCCATTGGTTACTCCATATTACCTCGTATGGAGAGTGCAATTCTTCTTTATAGCCTGAAGATGCAGATTTATCATTCAAGCCTTCAAGCCCAAGTCGAAAGCCGCCAACACCAGCAAATAGTTCTACAACTTTAATTTTATTTTCCATTGTGAACCGTTTTTAGGTATTTAACTTTTTCTTCTGCATCTTTCAAAATACTTAAATCTGCTTCTTCGTCAAGAATTTTGTAAGCAATTTGATCACTCAAAAAATTATTTTGTAAATCCTTTTCATCAACTTTAAAATATTCTGCAATCTCTTTTATAATTTGCTTTGTGGGTTGCCTTTCATTGCGTTCAATCTTAGCAAGTAAAGATGGGTCTACGCCAATTTTCTCTGCAACAGACTTGAGGGTCAAACTTCCATTTTCTCTTAAATTTCTGAGATGTTCTCCGAATGATTTAGTTTTTTTAACTGTGGTCATATTGGTCAAATTATGTCCAAATGTAAGAAGAAAATGTTAAGGACAAAAAAAGTCCAATTAAGTTTTCAACAAAGTAAATATTATAAATTAAGACAGTTTTGGCAGTCTGTTCAAGCTATAATGTTACAGCTTGAGCTTGCTTGTATTGTCTGTTGCTATTATATAAATAGCAACAGAAGGCTTAATTTAAAACAATGTTATTGTACTAAATAAATTTAGCAAATTTTTCAGGATTATATTCATGCATCATATTCATAATGGCTTCAAAAATATCTTCTGCACTTGGTTTGCTAAAATAATCTCCATCTGTACCATAAGCTGGTCTATGTGCTTTTGCGGCAATGGTTAATGGTTTTGCATCTAAATATTTATAAGCTTCTTGTTCTTCTAAAACTTGTTGCATCATATAAGCCGAAGCTCCTCCTGGCACATCTTCATCAATAAAAATTACCTTGTTGGTTTTCTTTATAGACTCTACAATGCTGTGGTTAATATCAAATGGTAATAAAGTTTGTACATCTATTAACTCGCAATTAATACCAAAATCTTTTAGTTGAATTACGGCTTCTTCAATCACACGCAAAGTACTTCCGTAACTTACAATGGTAACATCATCGCCTTCAATTAATGTTTCAGGAATTCCTAAGGGAGTAGTGTATTCTCCTAAATTGTCGGGTAAACGTTCTTTTAATCGGTACCCATTTAAACACTCAATAATTAATGATGGTTCATCGCTTTTAAGCATGGTATTATAAAAACCTGCGGCCTGCACCATATTACGAGGAACCATAATGTGCATACCACGTAGCGAATTTATAATCATACCAATTGGCGAACCACTATGCCAAATGCCTTCTAAACGATGTCCTCGTGTACGAACAATTAAAGGTGCTTTTTGTCCGCCTTTGGTGCGGTATTGTAGTGTTGCTAAATCATCACTTAAAGGCTGTAAGCCATAAAGTAAATAATCTAAATATTGAATTTCAGCAATTGGTCGTAAGCCACGTAAAGCAGCTCCTATACCTTGTCCAATAATGGTTAATTCCCTAATACCTGTATCAAACACCCTGCTTTCTCCATGTTTTTCTTGCAATCCTGCAAAACCTTGGTTTACATCACCAATTTTTCCTACATCTTCGCCAAAAGCAAATACACGTGGGTCGCGGGTTATGGCAATATCAAAAAATGCTTGCATTACTTCGCGTCCGTCAACCATTTTGCTGTCATCACTATACACAGGTTTAACTTCGGCAACATTTAAAGCAGCTTCGTTACTTTGGCTTAACAAATGGCTATTGTATCTGTCTGCATTTATTTCGTTAAAGTTTGCCTTAAAGTTAATAAGTTCGGTTCGTTCGTTGCTATTTGTATTGTAAGTTAAACGTAATGCCTTATTTACGGCTACACCCATTTCTTTTCTAATAGGCTCGCTTATGCTTAACAACTCATTTGCAATATTGCTTATCTCTGATTTTCCGCTGCTGTTGGCCAATTGCTCTAATAAAGCTGCACACTGTTTCACTTCATTTTTTATTGGTGATAAGTATGCTTCCCAAGCAGCTTTTTTTGCATCGTTTACATATTTTTTCGCTTCCTCTTCAATGGTTTCTATTTCATCTTTTGAAGCGATACTATTATCAATAATAAACTCACGAAATTTTTCAACACAATCAAATTCTTGTTCCCAAGCCAAACGCTCTTTTGTTTTATAACGCTCGTGCGAGCCAGAGGTTGAGTGACCTTGGGGTTGTGTAAGCTCGGTAACGTGTACCAAAACAGGAACATGCTCTTCTCGTGCAATTTTACCTGCCTTTTCGTATGCAGCAACTAACTCGGCATAATTCCAGCCTTTAGCTACAATAATCTCAAAGCCATTACCTTTTTCATCACGCTGAAAACCTTTTAATATTTCAGAAATATTTTCTTTAGTGGTTTGATATTTTGCAGGAACCGAAATTCCATAACCATCGTCCCAAACCGAAATAACCATGGGAATTTGTAAAACTCCGGCTGCATTTATGGCTTCAAAAAAATGTCCTTCACTTGATGAGGCGTTACCAATTGTGCCCCAAGCTACCTCGTTACCATTATCACTAAAATTATTTTCGCCAATTATTGATGCGTTTTCACGATAATATTTACTTGCATGAGCCAAACCCACCAAACGCAACATTTGGCCGGCAGTTGGAGAAATATCGCTTGAAGAATTTTTTTGATTTTTTAAGTTTTTCCAGCTACCATCGTTGTTTAAACTGCGTGTGCCAAAATGACCATTCATCATACGGCCAGCACTTGCAGGCTCGGCTTCAACATCAGTGTGGGCATATAATTGGGCAAAAAATTCTTGCACAGTATGCATCCCAATAGCCATCATAAATGTTTGATCGCGGTAGTAGCCACTCCTAAAATCACCATCTTTAAAAGCTTTAGCCATAGCTAATTGAGGTAACTCTTTGCCATCGCCAAAAATACCAAACTTAGCTTTTCCAGTAAGCACCTCTTTACGGCCTAGCAAACTAGCCTGACGACTACGATAAGCTGTAACATAATCATTTATAACAGAAGATTTAAACTCTTCGGCATTAAATTTTGCTTGATTAGATTTTCCCATACGATATTCCTTACAATAAGTGTCCAAATATATAACCATTGATTGAGCCTACAAAATTGACTTTAGTAATGTACGATTTTAAAAGTTAAGTTTTTTTTAAGGTAAAAAAATTTGCATATTTAAATCTGTGGTGTAACTTCGATGTTCTAAAAATTAGATTAAAATTTTTGGAACAGTTTTTGAAAACTAAACACACAATCAAAAATCAATATAAAATGAAAAAGTTAATAATTACTGCATTTGTAGCCATAGGTGCTGCATTCGTTTCTAATTCTCAAACAGTTGCACCTCAAAAGCCAGTTGACAAAAACGTAGCTGTTATTACATTTGATAAGGAAACACACGATTTTGGTTCAATTCCTCAAAGTGTACCTGCTTCTTACACGTTTGTTGTAAAAAATACAGGTAAATCTCCTTTAATTATTACCAATGCATCAGCAAGCTGTGGTTGTACTACACCAGAGTGGACTAAAGAAGCTATTGCTCCTGGAAAAAGTGGATTTGTAAAAGCAACTTATAATGCTGCAAGCCCTGGTCCGTTTATGAAAACTGTTACTGTATCATCAAACGCAAGTCGCGATATGGTAACATTAACCTTAAAAGGTGACGTAAAAAGCGGTGCTGCACCAGCTCCAGCAATAGCACCTGCTAACTAATTAAACATATTTTAATTAAAGCCTGTGAGTATTAGTAATGCTTACAGGCTGTTTTTAAACGTACATGAAAAAAATAATCGCAATGTTGGTGGTATTTTTTGTTGCAGTTGGTGCTTATGCTCAAACTAGCGCAATTGATACGTTACCAGTAATTAAGTTCGAAAAACTTGAGCATGATTTTGGTAAAATAAAAGAAGGCACACTAGCCACATACGAGTTTGTGGTTGAAAACACTGGTAAAACGCCATTAATATTAATTAATGTAGTAGCTAGTTGTGGATGTACTACACCTGAGTGGTCAAAAGTGCCAATTATGCCAGGCCAAAAAGGAAAAGTTAAGGCAGCATATAATTCTTATGGCAGACCAGGCGCTTTTCACAAGTACATAACCGTTAAATCTAATGCGGGTGCCGATATTACTTTGGGCATAAAAGGAGATGTTTTAGTTAACATGCCAGATCCTGTTTCGCCAGTTAGAAATAACAACTAAAACTTAAATAAGATATTTATCATTAATAAACGCCTTGCACATTTTTGCAAGGCGTTTTGTTTTATGTATAAGTGTATTACTTTTGCTCACCTTTTTAAGGTTAATAATAATATTATGATCATAGGAGTTCCAAAAGAAATTAAGAACAACGAATATCGCGTAGGTTTAACACCTGCTGGCGTTTCGGCATTGGTAAAAGCAGGTCACCAATTATTTGTTCAATCCACTGCCGGTATGGGTAGCGGTATTAATGATGATGAGTATGTAAAGGCGGGTGCCACTATTCTTCCAACAATTGAAGATGTATATGGCAAAGCTGAAATGATTATTAAAGTAAAAGAGCCAATTGCGGTTGAGTATCCTTTAGTTAAAGAAAACCAATTGGTATTTACCTATTTCCATTTTGCATCATACGAGCCATTAACTACTGCAATGATTAATAGCAAAGCGGTTTGTTTAGCATACGAAACTGTAGAGAAAACAGATCGTAGCCTTCCGTTATTAATTCCAATGAGTGAGGTTGCTGGAAGAATGAGTATTCAAGAAGGCGCAAAATACCTTGAGAAGCCAATGGGCGGACGTGGTGTTTTATTAGGTGGCGTTCCTGGAGTTCGTCCTGCTTCGGTATTGGTATTAGGCGGTGGTATTGTTGGTACACAAGCGGCTAAAATGGCTGCTGGTTTAGGTGCTGATGTTACTTTAATGGATGTTTCTTTACCGCGCATGCGTCAGTTAGACGATATTTTACCTGCTAATGTAAAAACTGTTTATTCTAATGATTACAACATTCGTGAAGCTGTTAAAACTGCTGATTTAATTGTTGGTGCAGTTTTAATACCAGGAGCAAAAGCACCTTCGTTAGTTACTAAAGATATGTTGAGCACAATGCGTCCAGGTACTGTAATGGTGGATGTAGCGGTAGATCAAGGTGGATGTTTTGAAACCACTAAAGCTACTACGCACCAAGACCCAGTTTTTGTGGTTGATGGTGTTGTTCATTATTGCGTAGCAAACATGCCAGGTGCAGTTCCATATACTTCTACTTTAGCTTTAACCAATGCTACTTTACCATACGCTTTACAATTAGCAAACAAAGGTTGGAAAAAAGCTTGTACTGATAACAAAGAGTTAGAATTAGGCTTAAATGTAGTAAACGGAAAAGTTGTTTACAAAGGAGTAGCTGATGCATTTAACCTTCCTCTTGTTGATGTAAAAGAAGTGTTAAACTAAATTTAGTTTTAACAATACCATTTTTAAAAAGCTACTTTCTTAAATAGAGGGTAGCTTTTTTTTGCTTTATTTATTTACCATCTTGCACCATGAAATTTTTTAGAAAAATTGGCTTGTTATTGCTCATTACTTTTCAATTTACGCAACTTGTAAATGCCCAAAACAATGCAGTGGCATTAAGTTTTACAAATAATATTATCAAATACTTTTCAACCCAACAATTTGATAGCATTTATAACATACAAGATGCTGAAATGAAAAGAAAAGTTGATGCCAATGATTATGAAACAATGTGGAATAATTTTATCGAAAACTATGATTCGTTGGCAAGTGTTGGTGAAACAAGCGTTACTAAAAAAGATTCGTTATGGGTTACTGTTACCAAAATATCATTTGTAAAAAAAGACTACAACCTAAAGTTAACCATCAATAATAATAACCAATTAGCAGGAATATTTTTTACCAATACTAAAATTAATCATACGCCACCTGCTTATATTAATACACTATTGTTTTATGAAGTTAAATTAAATGTGCCCACAAAAGGAATTGAGAGTGAAGGTGTTTTATCTATCCCAAAAGGGAATGAAAAACATCCTATTGTAATTATAGTTGGCGGCAGCGGACCAACAGATAAAGACGGAACAATAGGCGCAAATAAACCTTACAAAGACTTGGCTTGGGCATTGGCTGCAAAAGGAGTTGCAGTATATAGGTATGATAAACGAACGGCTAATTCAAGCAATTTAAAAGGTGTAGAAACCGATAAGTTTACCATGGAACAAGAGTATTTGATTGACTTAAAAAACATAGCAAACACACTAAGTAAGGATAAGCGTTTTGATGCTAAAAAAATAGTTATTGCTGGGCATAGTCAAGGTGGTTTTATGATACCCTATTTTAAAATGAACTTACCTAAAGTAGCCGGATTTATTGGCTTGGCAGCAAACTATCAAACTATTGCAGAAATAATTCCAAATCAATTAGCGTATTTAAGTAATTTAAATAATGATAGCACAACTAAGGCTGCTTATAGCCCATTAGTTGCTAAAGCTAATTACACAAAAAATCATATATATGATGAGCATGCTAATAATGATTCATTGTTTCCGGGGTTAACAATTGCTTTTTTGCGCCACATGGATAAATATAAACCAGATAACATTGCAAGTGTACTAAACAAAAAACCGATGTTATTTATTCAAGGAGCACGCGATTATCAAGTAACACCAGCTGAACTAAACTTATGGAAAAATAAACTTAAAAATGCTTGTTGTGCTACTTATATTCAGTTTGAAAAACTAAACCACATGCTATTAGTAGGCGAAGGAAAATCAACCCCAAGCGAATATAATTTACCCAATAATGTGCCCGAATATGTAGCAACAGAAATTGCAAATTGGGTAAAAAAACTTCAATAATTATTTTCCTTTATAATCGGTGGTAAGTACCCTAAATGTTGTTCTTCTGTTTGCTTGATGTTCTTCTTCAGTACAATCTACACCATCAGTACAATCATTAACCAATTTGGTTTCGCCATAACCCACAGCTTTAAGTCGAGCTTTGCTTATGCCATTTTTTAGTAGATAATCAACACAACTTTGGGCGCGTTTCTGGCTTAGTTTTAAGTTGTAATCTTCGGGCGCACGGCTATCTGTGTGCGAGGCCAACTCAATGGTAATGGTTGGGTTTTGATTTAAAATAAACACTAACGAATCGAGTACTCGTGCGGCCTCTGGTCTTATGTTAGCTTTGTCTAAATCGTAATAAATTCCTTTTAGGGTAAACTCCACACCTTCGTCTGGTATTGGATTTAAATATAAAGTAAGTTGTATGGTGGTATCTGTTTTAATATTTTGGGTTGAAATGGTAATAGGCATACTTTTAAAATAACTGGCTTTGTTAGCAGTTAATGTTATTGTTTTATTGATTGCCAATTCTGTAACAAAATTTCCTTTACCATCTGTTTTTGCTTTTAATGAGGTGTTATCAAATTGAGCTATAACTTCTGCATTATTTATTGGTAAATCATCCTCTTTATTAAGCACAACACCTTTTACTAAAATAGTAAATGGCTTAATGCTTATGCTGTAAATATCATCATCACCCAAGCCACCATCGCGGTTGCTGGTATAATATGCAAATGGTTTTTGGGCATCGCCATTGTTATTAAAAAAGGTAATTCCAAAGTCATCTGCACCACTATTTATGGGGCTTTTTAAGTTTACGGCTTTGGTAAATTCACCTAACGAATCTTGTGTATAAAACAGGTCTAAACCACCCATACCAAAATGACCTTTACTAGCAAAATATATTTTACCATCAGTACTAACCGAAGGAAACATATCATCCTCAATCGTATTTACGTTTGGCCCTAAATTAACTGGTGTTCCCCATTTGCCAGTTAAGGCATTATAATCAATATAATAAATGTCTTTTTCGCCAATGCTGCCGGGCATATTACTAGCAAAATACATGCGTTTGTTATCGGTAGTAAAAGTTGGATGGCCTACACTAAAACTATCACTGCAAAAAGGTAAAACTTGTGGCGCACTCCATTGGTTATTTTGTTTAAAACTCACATAAATTTTGCAGTTTAAACCTTTGCCATCTGTACCATTACATTGGGTAAAATACATTGTTGTGTTTGCGCTATCAACCCAAGCTGCACCTTCGTTATAATTGCTATTAATTAATCCGTTTGATTTGGCAATACTTCCAAAGGAGTTCCCATCAAAATTAGCTTCAAAAATATCCGCACATTTTTGGCCAGTCCATTCAAAAATAATATTGCCAGTAGATTCACTTCTTGATGAGCTCCAAGTTATTTTTCCATTAGTTACTACTGGTGCATATTCGCTTACTTCCGTATTTAATTGCTTAACATTATCAATAGAAAATTTTTGTGGGTTGAGTTTCCATTCGCCAGCAATTTTACATGCTTCCACTTCTCTTTTTGCGGCAACATCACCAGGTACTTCAAACAAATAATCATTAAACTGTCTTGCTGCATCACTGTATCTTTCGTAGTTTTTTAATAGCAACCCATACGAATATAAAATTTTGGGATCAGGGTATTTAGTGTTTACCAGTTTCTCGTACCATTCAAAAGCTAGTTTAAAATTATTGCTCAACCTATAACTCTCGGCAATTTTAAAATTAACTGATGCTTGTTGTTCTTCGTCTTTTATTTTACTGTAAACCCTTTTGTACATGGTAGCAGCCGAGTTGTATTTTTTACTCATAAAAACTTGGTCGGCTTTAATAATTTCAATATCAACCGTTGTTAAAGGCTTATCACTTTGTGCAAATAATACAGCATTAAAAAACAAACATAAAAGTGCAATAAATAATACGCGCATATAGTTTCAAAACTAATGTAAATAATGTAAACGCAAACGTTAAAATGCAGTAAATATTTTAAATAAAAAGGGCGATTATATTTCAAATCGCCCTAATGATGTAGTGTATTTGAGGTATTTGTAATTAAAAAAATATCAAATAAACGACCTTGTTTAGTTGGTGTAATTTTTAATTTTAATTGGCTCTTTTATAAATCTAACTTAGTATTTACCATTATTAAATGCAACTTTTATAGGTTAAACCATTAAGTTTACGCTTACTACCAATAAGTTAAATACATAAAAAAACCTTTTGTTTACCCCATACATGTAGTTATTAACGGTAGTTTTATCTAGCATTTGCTATGCTTTTAAATCTAAACCACTCATTTTTGTGCATATTTTGCCATAACAAGCCGATTATTTTTATATTGCAAACTTTAAGTAATATTTACATCAATGAAATTATTGAAAGACCTTCACCACGAATATGTTTTTTTAAGACGTATTAAAGTTATATCAGACGAAATAGCTAGGCAAATGCCCGATAACGTTAATATTTTAGATATTGGCTGTGGAGACGGAACAATAAGCAAACTAATTAGCGATAAAAAACCGGGTATAAGTTACCAAGGTATTGATATTATGGCGCGCCCAACTTGTGCTATTCCTTTTAAAGAATACGATGGTGTGCATATTCCTTTTCCTGATAATAGCTTTGATGCTGCACAATATACTGATGTGTTGCACCACGTGCCAGATGATAATTTTAAAAACCTGCTGGTAGAAACCATCCGTGTTACCAAAAAATACCTGATTATTAAAGATCACATTTGGGCTAATGGTTTCGATTTTCAAACCCTAAAATTTATGGACTGGGTGGGTAATGCCCCGCATGGTGTAGAAGTAATTTATAACTTTAAAACCGAAAAATATTGGATGGATTTGTTTGATGAATTGGGGTTAGAGATTGTAACCATCAACAAACGTATTCCGCTATACCCAGGTGTATTTAACATGGTTTTTGGACGACAGTTGCATTTTATTGCCGTATTAAAAAAGAAAAACACTTAAGCCAACATGGAAAAACAATTAGAATTAACCATTGTAATGCCTTGCTTAAACGAAGCAGAAACTTTAAAAGTTTGTATAGACAAGGCCATGAAATACCTTAATGATAATAACATTAGTGGTGAAGTTGTGATTGGAGATAATGGAAGTACAGATGGCTCGCAAGAAATTGCACGCAGTTGTGGTGCACGTGTGGTTGATATTCCGCGCAAAGGTTACGGAAGTGCTTTAATGGGTGCTATACAAGCATCAAATAGCAAGTACGTAATTATGGGTGATAGTGATGATAGTTACGATTTTAGTAACTTAAATGCCTATGTAGAAAAACTTCGCGAAGGGTATGATTTGGTTATGGGTAACCGTTTTAAAGGTGGTATTGGTAAAGGCGCAATGCCTTTTTTACATTATTACTTAGGCAATCCCGTTTTATCATTTATTGGTAAGTTGTTTTTTGGTGGCGGTATAAATGATTTTCATTGTGGGTTAAGAGGTTTTAGACAAGATATTGTTACCGTATTAAACCTGCAAACTACAGGGATGGAATTTGCCAGTGAAATGGTGGTAAAATCTCAAATTAACAAACTTAAAATTATTGAAGTTCCTACCACACTTGCAAAAGATGGAAGAACAAGACCTCCGCATTTACGCACATGGCGCGATGGCTGGAGACACCTTAGGTTTTTATTATTATACAGTCCTAAATGGTTGTTTTTAATACCGGGTTTAACCTTAATGTTTGTTGGTTTAATATTATTTGTGTTGATACAACAAGGACCTGTTAAGTTGTTAAATATTCATTTTGATACCAATACTTTATTGTATGCAGGAGGTTTTGTAGTGATAGGATATCAGGCGGTAAACTTTGCTTTGTTTACCAGAATTTATGCCATACAGCAAGGGTTTTTACGCAAAAACGATACATTAGATAAATTGTATAATTTTTTAAGTTTAGAAGCCGGTTTAGTAGTTGGTATATTAATTACTTTAGCTGGTTTAGTAGGCTCTATTTATTCACTTTATTTGTGGGACCAACAGGATTTTGGGCAGTTAGAATATTCGCACATTTTACGTGTGGTAATTCCATCAGTGTTTGCAATAATGATTGGTTTACAAACTATATTTTCAAGTTTTTTCTTAAGCTTTTTAGGGTTGAATCAGAAGAAAGATTAATCCCATTTTTTTTGAAATAAATACTTATGCAAAATCAAAAATCAGATAACCGTTTAAGTGTAATATTGCCTTTACCTGGTAATGGTAACCAAGCCACCTACGAACAAATTTTAAACTTGTTTAGCAAAGGCAAAACGGATGTTGATTGTGTACTGATTACTTCATCAAACCAAAAACTGGCAACAGCATTAGCAGCCAATGCAGCTTACCAAGATTTAGTTCAAAAACAAAAAATACACACTGCCAATAATTTTCAAGAAGCATATGCATTAGCAAGTGGTTCGGTTAGTTTAATGGTGCAAAATGCCGAGGGAATAAATCTTTCAAACCTTATAAGTATTGCTCAATCAAAACGCAAAAAACTTACTGAAAACACGTTTTATTTTGGTTCGTATTTTTTAAAAGATAGTGCCAATAAAAATGGTTTAGCACAAAAAATAAGCAATTCAGTTTATAACAATTGTGTTCGGGTTATAAGTACCAGCAATGTGCACGATAACAGCAGTGGAGTTATTATTGCTAATACTGCATTTGCACAACAAACTTTCGAAACTAAATTAAGCACCGCAACAAACTATTTTCAAATTGCAAACCAAGTTGGTGCACATAAAATTAATGCAGAAGATATTGCTTTAACAGCAGATAAGAACTCACCTTCAGGAAGTTTTTTAAGCATTTTTGCATTGCCTTTTATTTCGTTATTTTTAAGCTTTAAGTTTTTTGTACTATCTGCAATTCATGAAATAAAATCAACTACTATAATCCCTCAAACCAATAAAGGTAATGCACCTATTTTTAGGATGGTATTTTATGTTTTGGTACTGGGTTTTTGTGTGGCATATCCGCTGTTAAGTCAGCAATATGGTATGACTTGGGATGAAAAGCAACATGATGAATATAGTAAAGTTGCATACAATTGGGTGGCTACTTTTGGTGAAGACAGCACGGCATTAAGCGAGCCAAAAGGTAATGAAGATTATGTACGCCAAATTTTTAGACATTATGGTGAGCACATTAATTTAATATCAGCCATATTATATAATAAATTTGATACAGACCCATACGATACCCGACATTTTATGATTTCGTTGTATGGTTTGTTGGGGTTAATTTTTGTTGGTTTAACAGTAAAAGCACTTACCAGTTGGCGAGGTGCAATAATCGCTTTGTTGTTTATTGGTTTAAACCCAAGTTGGTTAGGTTTTAGCATGAATAACCCAACTGATATTCCGTTCGCAGTTGGTTTTGCTGTGTCAGGATATTTTATGGTGCGTGTTTTACAAAACATGCCTAATCCAAAACGCAAACATATTACTTGGCTAGGTGTGGGTATTGGTATTGGTATTGGCTCGCGTGTTGGTGCAATTTTAATTATTGCGTATATGGGTTTATTCCTAGCCATTCAGTGGTTAAGTTACTGTATAAAAAATAAAAAAGGATTATTTAGTGAAGGATGGCTAACTTATCTTAAAACGTTTTTATCACTATCCGCATTAGGTTATTTATTTGGAATTTCGTTGTGGCCATATGCATTAAGCAATCCTTTAAAAAATGTATTTATTGCCTTTAAAAAATCGAGCGAAAATGCATTTTATGCCAATAACACCGAGCTTTTTGAAGGCACTCGTATGTATATGCTTACTGAGGCTCCAGGATATTATGTGGTAAAATTTTTAAGCATTGGTAATCCTATTTATTTGTTAGCTGGTATTGGTTTATCGGTGTTGTTACTAAACTGGATTCGCAAATATGTAAACATTGGTTATGTATTGATGTTTGTTTTTATGGTGGTATTTCCAGTTGCTTGGGCCGAGTATACCAATTTAAATTATTACAATGGTTGGAGACACTATTTATTCGTGTTACCAGCAATGGTTGTTCTTTCAGCCATATCGTATGAGTTTTTACTTCATGCCATAAAAAATAAAATGGCACAAATTGGTGTAGTAGTAATATTAGGTGTAGCTTTTGCAAAACCACTTTTTTGGAGCATAAAAAATCACCCCAACCAATATGTTTATTTTAACGAATTTGTGGGTGGAATTAATGGTGCTTATGGCAATTACGAAACCGATTATTACAGTAACTCTTGCAGAGCAGCAGGTGAGTGGATTGCACAACAAGAACCAAATAAAAAAGTATTAATAGGTATAAATAACGAGCCTTTAACAGCGTCCTATTATGGCCATCGCATCAATCCAAATTTAGATTTCTTTTGGGTGCGCGAGTACGAAGAGTTTAAACCTCGTTGGGATTACTTAATTTTAACAAGCAGAACATACAGTAAAAACGAATTGCTAAATGGCTCGTTTCCACCAAAAGGAACAGTGCATGTTATTAGTGCAGATGATGCACCACTTTGTGTGGTTGTTAAACGCGAAAATACATTTATGCCTGATGGATATGAAGCTTTGGCTCGCAAGAGTGCTGATACTGCTATTATGTATTTTAAACAAGCCGTACAATACGATCCAATGAATGAAGAAGCGCATCGTATGTTGGGTAATGCATACATGGAAGCAGGTCAGTTTAAAGAAGCAGAAGCATCAATAAGTAAAGCTATTGAGATTTATCCAGAAAATTATTCGGCTTATAGCTTAATGGGCGAACTTTGGTTTGTTCAAAAACAACCTGATAAAGCGCTTGTTTATCTAGACAAAGCATTGTTTTATAAACGTAATGTCACGCAAGCATACTTTTATGCAGGGCAATGCATGATGCAAAAAAATAATTTTGCAAAAGCAGCCGAGTATTTTGAAGGAGGAGTTGCCAACAATGGAAATGTGCCTCAAATGTATGAAGGCCTAGGTTTAGCTTACCTTAACTTGGGAAGTTATAGCTTGGCAGAAACAGCGTTTACGAATGCATTAACCATTAACCCAAACTATGCAGCAGCATACTATTACTTGTCGCAAGTTTTTCAGCGTACCAATCAGCAAGAGAAGGCGAAAGAGTGTGTAAGACGTTATGAGGCATTAGCAGCGGGTCAACCAATTCAATAACACTAATAGAATAATTACGTTTATTTAAATTTGGAACTTAAAACAACACATGCAGCTATCGGTAATTATAGTTAACTACAATGTAAAGTACTTTCTTGAGCAAGCTTTGCATAGCGTATTTAAAGCTATGCAGGGTATTGATGGGGAGGTGTTTGTGGTTGATAATAATTCGGCAGATGGAAGTTGTGAAATGGTGCGCAGAAAGTTTCCGCAAGCAACGTTAATTGACAACAAACAAAATACTGGATTTTCTGTAGCAAATAATCAAGCCATAAAATTAGCTAAAGGCAAATATGTATTGTTGCTTAATCCTGATACTGTAGTTGAAGAAGACTGTTTTTTACAGTGCATTAATTTTATGGATAGCCATGATGATGCAGGTGCATTAGGTGTAAAAATGATTGATGGTAAGGGCAAGTTTTTACCCGAATCAAAACGAAGTTTACCAACACCGCAAGTAGCATTTTATAAAATGTTTGGCTTTGCAGCTATGCTTCCAAAATCTAAAACTTTTGGCCGATATCACTTAGGTTTTTTAAGTAATGATGAGGTAAATGAAGTAGAAGTTTTATCGGGTGCATTTATGTTTATTCGTAAAGCAGCACTAGATAAAGTTGGCTTGCTTGATGAAGATTATTTTATGTATGGCGAAGACATTGATTTATCATACAGAATTACATTAGGCGGTTATAAAAACTATTATTTTCCTAACACCACCATCATTCATTACAAAGGTGAAAGCACAAAAAAAACAAGTGTAAATTATGTGTTTGTGTTTTATAGGGCCATGATAATTTTTGCCCAAAAACATTACAGCACCAAACACGCTAAACTGTTTAGTTTTATCATAAGTTTTGCAATTTATATACGAGCAGGTATTTCGTTAATAGCGCGTTTTTTTCAAACCACACACCTTGCAATAATGGATACAGCAAACATGTATGCTGGTGTTTATTTAATAAAATTATATTGGGAGCAAAACCACAAATTTGTTGAAGGCGGCTCATACCCAATTACTTTTATGCTAGTTAATGCTAGTTTGTATACGGTGTTTTGGGTGCTTGGTTTATACATAGCAGGTGCATACGAAAAAACACGGTCTATAAAGGCGGTAATTAAAGGTGTTTTATTTGGTATGATTGGCATTAGTTTGGTGTATGCTTTTGCACCAGAAAGTTACCGTTACTCGCGTGCTATAATTATGTTAGGGTTTGTGTGGGCATTTATTGGCGCATATTTAAATCGTTTACTGTTATATGTTATCAAGTTTGGCAAGTTTGATTTGGCTATGGCTTATGATACCACAACAATTATTGTTGGTGGGCATGATGAAGCCATGCGTGTGCAAGAATTATTAAATAAAGCCAAAGCAAATATTAAGCTTGCGGGATATGTTACTGTAAGTAAAGAAAGCAAACAAAACGATGATTATTTGGGTGATGTTTCGCGATTAAAAGATATTGTACAAGTATTTAATGCCGAAGAAATTATTTTCTGTTCTAAAGATATTTCAGCTACACAAATTATTCAGTGGATGAGCGGAGTAACCTTGCCAGGTGTTCAATACAAAATTGTACCTGAAGAAAGTTCTTTCATTATTGGGTCGAACAGTAAAAACAGTGCAGGCGATTTTTATGCTTTAGATATTAGCATGGCACTAAGCGAGCACCAGCACCTGCGCAACAAACGTATGCTTGATGTATTAATGGCTTTGTTTTTTACTTTATTAAGCCCCATTTTAGTAGTGGTAGTAAAACATCCATTGCAGTTTATTAAAAACATAGGGGAGGTGTTATTCGGACAAAAAAGTTGGGTGGGTTACACGCAATCAAGCAATCAAACCACATTGCCCAAAATAAAAGAAGGCGTATTATCGCCCATTACCAAATTAAGCCAGCAAGTTGAGCCAGGAACGGCCAATAAGCTTAATTTTATGTATGCCAAAAACTATTCTATCGAAAAGGATTTGTACATCATTTTTCTTTCCATAAGTAAGCTAGGTAGTTAATTGAAACTAGCCTCAACTTTTACCAATTTTATTACTTCTTGATATAGCTTTTCTATATCAGGAATGTTTGTTTCTAATTCGTCTTCATCATTCAAGTTGTTATCACCAAACTCGTTTTTGTAATGGTACAAACTCCACTTTTTATCGTTGTATTCTAGTGCAGTTAAATTTTCTACCCAATCTCCACTGTTTAAGTATAATGTTTCGCCTTTGTAGTTTTTTACATTACGTATAGCTGGTTGATGTATATGTCCGCAAACAACGTAATCATATCCATTTTGAATGGCAATTGTGGTTGCAGTTTCCTCAAAATCATCAATAAATTTTATTGCTTTTTTAACACTGTTCTTTACACGTTTACTAAACGATACTTTTTCGCGTCCTAGCTTTATCGATACCCAATTTACCATACTGTTTAACACTATTAAAGTATCGTATACCACAGCACCAAGTTTTGCCAACCATTTGCTGTTTTTCATAGTTATATCAAACACATCTCCATGAAAAATCCATGCTTTTCTTCCATCTAAGTCTAACACAAGCTTATCAAGTAATTCTAAATTTCCCAATTTAAAATCAGTAAATTTTCTAAGCATTTCATCATGGTTACCTGTTAAGTAATATACTTTTGTTCCGGTTGACATCAATTTAAAAATCCTTTGAATTATCTTCATGTGGCTTTCTGGCCAATACCTTTTACTAAATTGCCAAATATCAATAATGTCTCCATTTAGTACCAATATTTCTGGATTAATTGATTTTAAATACCTATTTAGTGCCTTAGCTTGGCACCCATAAGTACCCAAATGCACATCAGATATTACGGCTACTTTTACTTTTCTTTTTTCTATATTCATTTCTTTTTAATTGTTATGCAAAGGTTAAGGTGCCATGTTATTAAATTATTAAGTAACTATTAACTCATTGCTTGTGTGAGATACTAGTTAATGCATATCTATGGGCATTACGAAGTATTATTTTTCAACAGCACAATCTTTTACAGGCCATTATAACTGTTTCAGGGAAAAGTTAAATACTTTAAAACCATGTTTTTTAGTATCACCTCAGGGTAAAATTAGTTGCTCGTTTGTTTTTTAGGTTTGATTTAGTCGCAACTTTTTATTACTTCGTATGTTCTATATTTAATTATGCCAACAGCAATCACAAATGATGTAAAAATTACCGTTGAAGTAGCTTATCAAGATAAGCAACACAACGATGAGCATGTTTTTGCCTACCGTATAACCATACATAATAGGGGCGATTACACGATTAAGTTATTACGCAGGCATTGGTTTATAAATGATATAAATGTTGCCAAAAACGAAATTGAAGGCGAAGGTGTAGTTGGTGTACAACCTACTTTAGAACCAGGCGAAAAGCACCAATATGTTTCGGGTTGCGCCATTCAATCTGATATGGGTTTAATGTATGGAACTTATTTAATGGAAAGACAATTGGATGGCAAAAAATTTAAAGTAGCCATACCTAAGTTTAATTTAATAGCTCCCTTTCGCAATAATTGATTTACGTTAAAAATAATACCTATAAATTCATCATTTTTTTAAGTGGTTTGATATTGATTTTTGGTACTTACTACTTTATGAAAATTCAGTTTAAAAACGGTGCCCTAATTACAGAAGGTATTGTTAGCACAAACTATATGCATGGCATTAATAAAAGCGATTTTGGTAGCACCATTAGCTGCGAAATTAAGTTTTATGCAAATGATAGTTTAATTACCATACTTGGCCCCGAAGGGCAGCCTATGGATGTTGGACAAATTGTTCCCATTCTTTATCATCCTAAAACACCTAACGATGCGGTTATTTACACCTTTGATGGGTTTTGGTTACATGGATTAATTTGGTGCATATTACCTGCCCTTTTTTGGGTAGCCATAAGTTTAAGTGTGTTCTCGGTTAAAAATTAACTTAGCGTAAAATACTCTTCCTTTTCAGTTGTGTGGTTTCTAATAATGCCTGCACCTACCAAGCTAATTAGCATACGTTGTGCGCGCCACCTCGAAATATTTAACAGTTTGCACAGTTGTTTAACAGTAATGCGGTTGTTTTTATCTAAGTATTGCAAAAGTCCTTGCTCGTGTTTGGTATATTTTATTAATGTATCTTTTGGGTTACTATTTTGTTTTAACACATCAACCACAACCTTGCTTGCCAAAAGGCTTTTATCTTTAACCCTAATGTGTACCCACCATTTTCCATCTTCATCTTTTGCATAATAGGGCTTGTCTTTTCCGGGCGGTATTATACATTCAATAACTGTTTTATTACCAAATTCCCATTCAATAAGTTCAATATCAACTTCGGGTTTACAATAAAAATGTGCAGCCAAATCAAGCATGTATTTTTCTTCTTCGCTGCGCACGCCACTAATTGTTCCATTATCATTTACACCCACTAATAATCGGCCTCCTTTGTGGTTAGAAAATGCACTCATGGCTTTAGCAATTTTATTTACACTCGATATTGTTTTTTTAAAATCAAGTGTATCGCTTTCGCCTTGGGCAATTAATTTTAGTAGGTGGTTTAAACGCATTATAAACAGTACTATTTTATTGGCAAACTACCCATAATAATGTAATTGTGCAAACAGCTAATTTGTAACTAAAGCATACTATATTTTTACCTAAAAAGCACAACCTAATTTACACCAATAAATTTAGAAATTGTTTGGGTATTAATTAATCTATAAAAGGTTTGGTTTATTAGCACTTAAAGGCAATATTTGCGGCACTTTTAACGAGCTTTTAATACTATAAAATACAATGACACAACCAATTAAAATATCTGTAGCTAAAGGCGATGGTATTGGTCCTGAAATTATGGATGCAGTTTTACGCGTTTTTGATGCTGCAAAAGTTACCCTCGATTACGAATTTATTGAAATGGGAAAAACTTATTTCGAGCAAGGTTTTGGTACAGGCATGACTCCTGCTGCTAAAGAAAGCGTAGAGCGTAATGGTATTTTATTTAAAGGCCCAATGGAAACACCAAAAGGCAAGGGTATGAAAAGTATTAACGTAACTGCCCGTAAAACTTGGAGTACTTATGCAAACCGCAGGCATTTTCAAACTTTGCCCGGTGTTGATACTGTGTTTAGTAAAGGAGGCATTCCGGTAGATATTACTATTGTGCGCGAAAATATTGAGTGTACTTATGGTGGTATTGAGCACATGAACTCTAAAGATGTGGCTATAGCACGCAGAATTATTACCCGCCCAGGTTGCGAGCAAGTAATTAGGTTTGCTTTTGAAATGGCCCGAAAAGAGGGTTTTACCAAGGTTACTTGTGCCCACAAGGCAAATATTATGAAGCTAACTGATGGCATGTTTTTAGAAACGTTTCAGCAAGTTGCTTTAGAGTTTCCTGAAATTAATGCACCCGATATTATTGTTGATGATTTGGCCATGAAATTAGTAGCTCGTCCACACGAGTTTCAGGTAATTGTGCTAACCAACTTACAAGGTGATATAATGAGTGATTTATGTGCAGGTTTAGTTGGTGGTTTAGGTTTTGCACCTTCTGCTAATATTGGCGATAATATTTCTATTTTTGAAGCCGTGCATGGTACTGCACCCGATATTGCGGGTAAGTTTTTAGCTAACCCAACTTCGTTATTATTAAGTGGATTAATGATGTTGCGCCATTTGGGATACATGCACCAAGCTGCTACAATCGAAAATGCTTTACGTTATACTTTAGAGCAAGGTTCGCACACGCCAGATTTTGGTGATAGAACAATTGAAGCTTTAAATACCAATGAGTTTGCTGATGCAATTATTGCTAATTTAGGTAAAAACCCAGATTATAGTAAACCACGTGTGGCTGTTGATGGAGTTAAATTGTTTGAAAAACCAGCAGCTCCTGCAAAGCAAAAAATGATGGAATCTAACATTGATGGTAAAAAAACCATTAAAGGCGTTGATGTATTTATTGAGTGTAATTTAAGCGGTGCTGAGTTAGCTGAAAAAATTTCACCACTTGTTGCACCAAACCATAAACTTACTACCATAAGTAACCGCGGAACAATGGTATGGCCATCGGGTTCGGTATTTACAGAATGTATTGATAATTACTGCGCACGTATAGAAGGTGATATGAGTATGAAAGAGATTTACGAATTATTAGGCCGTATTTCTGAGCAATTTTTTGTGCCTTCGCACGAAGTATTGTGCATGTATGGCGACCGTGCTGGCTACTCGTTAGCTCAAGGACAATAAATAATATTTAAACAGTGTTTAAAAACCGATTCATTGAGTCGGTTTTTTTTATGCCAACTAATTACATTTTAAAACTTTATTGTACATTTACTTTATAAAAGTTATCCTATGAAACATGTATTTTTAATTTTTACCATCATTTTGCTACTCGCTTCTTGCTCGCAAAAGCAGTTTACTTTCCGTAAAAAAATTAATGTAAATAAAGCGGAAGTAGTAGTTTTAAAATCCACTCAAAATGATGTAGTTGGTGCATCAAATTCAGCTAAGTTAAGCAATGATAGGTTAGTAGAAACCTATCATCAACCGTTGCCTTTTGTTGAGCAAACCAATGCTTTATCAACCCCAAGCATAGTTGTTTTACCAGATGATACCATTAGAAAAAAGTACAAATTTAGTGATGATAAAACGCCCAGCGATTCACTTAAAATTGATCAACCAAACAATGCCAACAAAACACAAAAAGACGCACGTGATAATAATGCGATGATTGGTTTTGGGTTAGCATTAGGTGCTTTCTTAATATCACCACTTGCAATTCCTGCATTAATTTTTAGCATCATGGGATTAAAATCTAAAAACAAAAAAGGATTTGCAATAGCTGGTTTGGTAATAAGTAGCTTAATGATTCTATTAATTATATTTATTATATTGTTGTTTATTATGATACTGAATTCGCTTAGTCGCTTATCGTAGTTGTTATTAACAGTATACTTTTAATAACAACTAAGTGCTTTTTACTAAAAGATATGCTGTTTTATATCAATATATAAAAACAAATAATCCAATTAATGAAAAACATTATCCTAGTTTTTAGTTGCATACTATTACTCGCTTCTTGCTCGCAAAAGCAGTTTACCTTCCGTAAAAAAATTAATGTAGATAATGCAAAAGTTGTTGTTTTAAAACCAGTTCAAAATGATGTAGCTAGTGCATCAAATTCAGCTAAGTTAAGTAATGATGAGTTAGTAGAAACCTATCAACAACCACTTAATTTTGTTCAGCAAACGAATATATTATCAACTCCAATTATGTATGTTTTGCCCGATGATAGCATTAAAAAGAAGAATAGTTTTGGTGAAGATAAATCGACTAGTGATTCACTTAAAAACGATCATTCAACTAATAGCAACAAAGCAGAAAAAAACACAAGCGGAAATTTTGAGTTGATTGATTTAGGGTTTGGATTAGGCGCCATAATGCAATGGCCAATTGTAATACGTGATTTAATTCTTAGTAAATTGGGATTAAAATCAAAAAAGCGTAACGAGTCTGCTTATGCAAAAATAAAAGCAGTTTTCTTGATAATATTGCTGTCGATAATTTTGATATTTGTTTTCTTGGTAATAATTAAAGCTGTTGGTTACATTTGATTTATTAAGTAATGATGCATAAGTTTAAACCTAAATGGTAAATTTTTCTATAAAAAAATCAACTTCTTTGAACTATAAAACAGTAAACAAACAAAATAAAAATCAAATAATCCAATTAATGAAAAACATTATCCTAATTTTTAGTTCCATACTATTACTCGCTTCTTGCTCGCAAAAGCAGTTTACTTTCCGTAAAAAAATTAATGTAAATAAAGCGGAAGTAATAGTTTTAAAACCAACTCAAAATGATGTAGTTAGTGTATCAAATCCAGCTAAGTTAAGTAATGATAAGTTAGTAGAAACTTATCAGCAGCTGTTACCATTTGTTGAGCAAACCAATGCTTTATCAACCCCAAGCATACAGGTTTTGCCAGATGATACCATTAGAAAAAAGTACAAATTTGGTGATGACAAATCCACTTTTGCTTCAAAAAAGAGTTTAGATTCTGATAACAGCATTAAAGCCAATAATAATCCAAGGGATAAAGAAGCAATTGTTGGGTTTATATTGGCTATTTTATCTCTATCTTTAGTTTTATCTCCACTTGCAATTCCTGGTTTAATTTATAGTATTAAAGGATTAAAGTCGAACAAACGCAAAGGCTTTGCATTAGCTGGTTTAATTATAAATGCATTAGTTTTGCTTTTCATTCTGTTTTTTATTTGGCTTATAATAGTTTTGATTCTGGGTTCTAGGAACTCTGGATATTAATGCTTTCTTTTTATCATAATTGATATGTGATTGCTTTAAACTGTATTAGTGCTTAATTAAGCCAGCTATTATTTACAGCTAATTTATTAGTAAGTTTATCACATTTGTGTACTTTCGCTTTTATGAATAGTGAGTCGAAAAATATAGCAGTATTAGGTGGTGGAAGTTGGGGTACGGCAATTGTTAAAATACTTACCGAACAACTAAGAAACAATACAGGCAAAATAAACAAACTACAATGGTGGTTGCGCAAGCAAGAAACTGTAGATTATGTTATAGAAAATAGGCATAACCCAAGTTACATTAGTTCTGTAGAGATTCATCCAAATTTGGTTGAAGTAACCAACGATATAAAACATGTTTTACAAACAGCCGATATTATTGTATTGGCTGTTCCTTCAGCATTTTTAAAAGATGCATTAAGCACACTAACACCGCAAGATTTTAAAGGTAAGTTTATTGTTTCGGCCATTAAAGGTTTGTTGCCACACAGCAAACAAATTGTGGCCGATTTTATGATGAACACCTACAATGTTCCATTAGAAAACTTAATGGTAATTTCGGGTCCTTGCCATGCAGAGGAGGTAGCTGCTGAGAAATTATCATACCTAACCATTGCCGGAAAAAATAAAGAAGTTACTACATATTTTGCATCATTATTAGCTTGTAGGTATATACGCACCATTATTTCTGAAGATTTAACCGGAACAGAATATGGAGCTGTACTTAAAAATATTTATGCAGTAGCCAGTGGCATTTGTCATGGGGTAGGTTATGGTGATAATTTTCAGGCGGTATTAATAAGCAATGCCATAAGAGAAATGGAGGCATTTTTATACAAAGTACATGCCCACCCGCGCGAAATAAACCACTCGGCTTATTTGGGCGATTTGTTGGTTACCTCTTATTCGCAGCATAGCCGAAACCGCACGTTTGGTAATATGTTGGGTAAAGGCTATTCGGTTAAGTCGGCCCAATTAGAAATGAATATGATAGCAGAAGGATACTATGCTACCAAAACTATGTTTGAGCTTAATGCCGAACAATTACATATTGATATGCCTATTGCAGAAGCGGTGTATAATATTATTTATAAAAACATGCCTGCAAAAGCCGAAATTGAAAAGCTAAGTACCAAATTAATTTAAACTTTATGACTAATCAAGTAGAAGAATTTAATGCATACCGAGTAAAAATGAATGATAAAATTTTGGCACAAGATAACCTGGTGCTAAAACGATTGTTTAACCTCGATACCAATACTTATGATGAAGGTTCTTTATCAACCCAAACCAAAGAGATGCTAGGATTAGTAGCCAGTATGGTTTTGCGTTGTGATGATTGCATAAAATACCATTTGGGTAAATGCAAAGAGCAAGGCTTAAGCACGGCACAAGTGTATGAGATTTTTGCAGTTGCCAATATTGTTGGTGGAACCATTGTAATACCTCACACCCGCAGGGCTGCCGAGTATTGGGATGAGTTGGAGAAAGCATAAAATATTACCTCTTCGTTTTCTTTCTGATTGGTTTGTACTTCTTCCAGTTTAAATAATATTACTTCGAAACTGCTACGATACGTATATTTAACAAATATTATTATGAAAGTTAGTGCCTGGTTATTTTTGTTGTTACTTGTTTCTTGCAAGCATGATGATGAGCTCGTCAGCACTGATTATGTATTAGCAGGAGTTGTGTTAAAGAATATGGTGTACCACGATTTTGAACCTGATATGATACTGGATTCTTCGGATAATGAAAATTATTATTTGAAAATAGACATTAATAATGATGGAATAAACGATTTAGAGCTAGAGAATTATAAAGGGGCTTACTCTACTATCAGGCCTTTAAATACAGAAAATAATCAAATTAGTATCAATTTAATTAATATGTATAATGTACATTACCGTAACCTTGTTTATCTCTTTTATGGTAATGTTTTAAGGCATAACCATAATGACGTTATTAATTATTTAGGCGATTGGTCTCCAACAATCTTAACAATGAATGGACAAAATGTGGGGCATCGTAATTACAGTTTACACATTAAGGAACATGACAGCTCTTATTCTAATAACTGGTACAATACAACTAATGGTTATCTAGGAATACGATTTGAACAAGAAAATAATACACGTTACGGTTGGGTACAAATATCTCTGGTTGGAACACGCATAGTTATACACGACTGTGCGTATCAAATAAAATAAAGAAGGCACAACACTTTTACGCATTTTTAAAATAGCTGTTATGAAAAATTCGGCTATTTTTTTACGTTATGCTTTAACCTGGGATTAACCCAACTAAATCAAGTAGTTCGATTTTCAAAGCTGCTATTGATTAATTTGGGTTTAATGGATATTATTTAAAAGCATAAAAAAAGCGATTGAAATTTTCAATCGCTTTTTTTATTAAGTAGTTTGTTTTTTAGTTTTGAGGTGCAGGTGCAGAAGTTGTTTTTTTCTTGCTACTGCAACATGATTTCTTTTTTGTTGAGCCACATTCTTTTTTCTCGCTTGGAGCACAGTCTTTAGCTTTACTTTCAGCCGGAACTGCATCTTCCATTACAACAGGAGTTGCTTGTGCAGGTTTTACCTCGTTTTGCACAACTTGCGCTTTAGGAGTTTGTTTTTTAGGAGCTACAGTTTGTGCATTAACACCAACATATCCAAATCCTAAAAATGCAGCCAATACCAATAATTTTTTCATATTACTTCTATTTTAAAAATGTTGAACAAAGCTAACGTTATTATTTATACTTAATTGTAAAAATTTTCTTATAATTCTGCTAATACTGTGCGGCCACCTTTTACCTTTTGGTTTAGCTGAACAGTAACCTTTGTGCCTACTGGCAAAAACACATCAACACGCGAGCCAAATTTAATAAATCCCATCTCGGCAGTTTGTGCTACATATTCGCCTTCTTTTACATACCAAACTATCCTTTTGGCTAATGCTCCAGCAATTTGACGGAATAATACTTCAACACCACTTTTGTGCTCAATTACCGTTGTTGTACGTTCGTTTTCGGTTGATGATTTTGGATGCCAAGCTACCAAATATAAGCCTTTATGGTATTTAAAATACTTAACCAAACCACCAATTGGATTACGGTTTACATGCACATTAAATGGCGACATAAAAACAGAAATTTGCAGGCGTTTGCCTTTAAAATATTCGTTTTCTTCTACCTCTTCAATCACCACAACTTTACCATCAGCTGGCGATACTACAAGGTTTTCGCCAAGTGTAGCTGTAAACGGAGGATTTCTGAAAAACTGTAAAATAATAATTAAAAATATTACCGAAACACCAATTACAATACTATGCACAATTGGGTATTGAGGTAATAAAAACTGAACGCCCGCATTAAGTGCGAACAATAACAATAAGGTAATAAAAATAGTGGCTTTGCCTTCTTTGTGTAGCATTATATTAATTTATAAAATTATAATTACAATCCGCTTTTCTTATAAATAGCGTGTTGCAATATATTAAATAGCTTTTATTGACCAAACTTACCTCTAAGTTTTTCAACTTCGGCAACCTTACCTATTGATACAACGTATGCAGCAATACGCATACTAATATCATGTTTAATAGAAGCTGCATAAACGGCTTCAAAGGCAGTTTTCATAACCCTATCTGCCCTACGATTTACACGCTCTTCTGTCCAAAAATAACCAAGGCGATTTTGAACCCACTCAAAGTAACTTACAGTAACTCCACCTGCATTTGCTAAAATATCAGGCACTACCATAATTCCTTTTTCGTTTAAAATTTTATCGGCACTTGCTACTGTTGGTCCATTAGCACCTTCTACAATAACTTTTGCTTTTATTTTATCTGCATTTTCAACCGTAATTTGGTTTTCCATTGCTGCCGGAACCAACACGGTTACATCAAGTTCTAAAAGATCCTCGTTGCTAATTCTAGCCGCTTTAAAACCTTCCAGTGTACCACCATTATTATCGCGGTATTCAATAGCGGCTTCAATATCTATTCCTTCGGCATTGTAATATCCACCAGTAACATCACTTATTGCAAGTATTTTCATGCCCTGCATTTGTAATAATTTAGCAGAAATAGAACCTACATTACCAAAACCCTGAACAGCACAAGTACATCCCACTGGGCTAATACCTAATTTAGATAATGCACTTCGGGTAGATACCATAACACCTCTACCAGTTGCCTCAACTCGGCCTAAAGAACCACCTAAAACAAGGGGCTTACCAGTAACAACAGCAGGAGACGAATAACCAACTAGTTTAGAATATTCATCCATTATCCAAGCCATTTCTTGTTGGCCGGTTCCCATATCTGGTGCAGGTATATCTTTATCAGGACCAAAAACATCTACCATTAAATCAGTGTAAACACGCGTTAATCTTTCTAACTCGCCCTTACTTAATTTTCTTGGATCGCACTTTATGCCTCCTTTTCCACCACCATAAGGAATGCCCACTACTGCGCATTTCCAAGTCATCCAAGCGGCTAAAGCTTTAACTTCATCTAGGTTTACATCCATGCTATATCTAATACCACCTTTTGATGGCCCTAAATTAGCATTATGGATAACACGGAATCCTTCAAATACTTGAACATTTCCGTCATCCATGGTTACAGGAATTGAAACGATTACTGATTTTTGTGGCGATTTTAATACGTTGTAGGATCCTTCATCTAATCCTAGTATACGTGCGGCTTCGTCAAAACGTGACATCATCGACTCAAATGGATTGTCGTTGCTGTGTGTTGCTGTTTTTTCTGACATAATTATGTATGATAACGAGCACAAATGTAACTAAATGCTCGTTTTATCAAACAACTGTTTTATAAAGTTGCAAGGTTAAATTTTACCAGGTTACGAAAAACATTTATCCTGCTGTTTAATTCATTATCTTGAAGGTTTGTGATACGTTCTGTACCAAATTTCTCCACACAAAAACTAGCCATTGCAGAACCATAAATGATTGCGTTTTTCATATTATCAAAGCTAATATCATCCGTTTTTGCTAAGTAACCAATAAATCCACCAGCAAAAGTATCACCAGCACCAGTTGGGTCAAATACTTCATCTAATGGCAATGCAGGTGCAAAAAACACTTCTCTACCATGAAATAATAATGCACCATTTTCGCCCTTTTTAATAATTAAATATTTAGGACCCATTGCTTGAATTTTGATTGCTGCTTTAACTAAAGAGTATTCGCCAGATAACTGACGTGCTTCTTCATCATTAATGGTTAAAACATCCACCATCGAAATGGTTTTCTTTAAATCATCCATTGCTATTTCCATCCAAAAATTCATGGTATCCATAACAATAAGTTTTGGGCGTTTGGTTAATCTGTTGATTACAGTTTGCTGAACAGCGGGGCTTAAATTGCCCAACATTAAGTATTCACAATCTTGGTACGATTCAGGAATAATTGGATCAAAATCTCCTAAAACATTTAATTCTGTTACCAAAGTATCTCTGGTATTCATATCTGTGTGGTACTTGCCACTCCAAAAAAACGATTTTTCGCCTTTTTTAATTTGTAAACCCTCTGTATCTACTCCCTTTGTTTGTAAGGTTTCAATAAACTCTGTAGGGAAATCTTCGCCTACTACGGCTACCAATTTCGACTGTTTTGTGAAGTAACTTGCAGCCAAACTAATGTAAGAAGCGGCTCCACCGATGATTTTATCGGTTTTTCCGAAGGGGGTTTCAATAGCATCAAATGCCACACTACCAACTACTAATAAACTCATAAGAAATGTTTTTAAAATTTTTTTGATGCAAATATTGCATTTTTAAATTTAACAAACTAACATTGCATCCCGTTTCAGCAACAAAATTGTTAAAAAAACGGTAAAATTCCTTGATAGCTCTACCGATAGCTATCGGTAGGTTAGAACAACTAACGAAATTCTAACTTAAAGTAATCGGTAAAATTCCTTGATAGCTCAGCTGGTTAGAGCGACTGACTGTTAATCAGTAGGTCCCTGGTTCGAGTCCAGGTCAGGGAGCAAACAAAATTTTCGAATCCAGTTCCGATAGTTATCGGAAAGGGAGCAAATGAAAAGCCACCAATGTCGG
>JAUCCO010000007.1:0-49546 GCA_034676125.1 Bacteroidia bacterium | reverse complement strand
TACATGTAACCTGCCCGGTTGCGCCATTTCTATGGTTGTTGTTGTATTTTGATCAACATTTACATCTTTAAATAATTGCCTTGGAAGGGTTAATATTTCTAAATCGTATTTGCCTACTATGTATCTTTCGGTGCTGTTTGCATTTTGCACATGCAAAGTTTGCATGGTATTGCGTTTACGAATAATGCATTTTAAATCTGTATAGTTAGTAACACCTGCTATTTTTATGTTTAAATTTCCTTGAGGTGCATCTAATGCAATAATGTTATGTCGGCCTGCGGTAATTTCAATATCACTTTTTTCAACAGGTGGAATGGTATGCACCACCATTCTGTATTTATAAATTGGGTCTAGCATGACTGTATCTGGTATGCCGCGCTCATTCATGGTGTGTATGTAATTATAAACAAGTTGATTGCTGTGCATATCATAAAAGCTCATATTTACATTGGTTTCGGTAGGTTTTGCATTTACATCTAGTAAGTTTACTTGTACGGTAGTGTTATTTAAAGCTTGTGTAATTACTACATTTAAAATGTTATCAAAACTTGCTTCTGTATTTGCATCATAATACCTGCCCACACACTCAAATGCTTTTCTAAAATCTTCGGTTGAACCAAGGCCAATAATAAATGGCTTTAATACTACGCCTTGACTTTGTAGTGCTTCTGAAACTGCACATGGGTCACCATCACACTCTTCAATACCATCAGTAATTAAAATAATGATGTTTCGCACACCTGGTTCTTTCGGAAAGTCATAAGCCGATTGTTGTAACGAATAGGCAATAAGCGTAGTTCCTTTGGGCGTAATATCCTTTAGTTTGTCTTTTATTTGTTTGTGGTTATTGTACTTAAAAGGAACTTCTAAGCGTGTATCTTTACAATTACGCTGGCCAGGAGGTGTTGTATGTCCGTATACGCGCAAAGCTACTTGTACCTCGTTACTGCTGCTTTCTAGGCTATCAACTATTTTTGATAAAAGCCTTTTTGCAATATTTATACGTATATCTTTATCCATTGCAGCATACATACTTCCGCTTCCATCAAGCAAAAATAAAATACGGGTTTTAGGTTTAACATAACCTTGTGCATGCGCATTAAACTGCAAGCCAAGCATCATAAAAACTAAAACCAATAAAAACGAAAGTGATTTAAACTGCATGTATAAGTAAGTTGGTTTTAATAGTCGGATAAGGTTGATGGTAACTGCAAGAAAGCGTTTTCTAAATCACTATCACTTGGTGCTATACCATGCCATTTATGCGAACCTACCATAAAATCAATAGGTTGTCCCATTTCTGTTTTCATAATAATAAAAATAGGCTTTCCATTACCTGTCATGCTTTTAGCTTTAGCCATGGTATCAATAATGTTTTGCATATTATGTCCATCCATTTTTAGTATTTCCCAACCAAATGCTTTTAGCTTGTCTTCAATATCAGCACCTAATCCCATAATATCCATGGTGCTGCCATCTATTTGCTGACCATTGTAATCAACAGTAACAATTAAATTGTCAATTTTTTGGTGTGCTGCAAACATAAACGCTTCCCAGTTTTGGCCTTCTTCTAATTCGCCATCACCCATTAAAACGTATACTATATTTTTATCGTTGTTTAACTTTTTAGCTAAAGCGGCACCTGCTGCTACAGAAACACCTTGACCTAATGAGCCAGATGCAATTCTTATTCCTGGTAACTCTTCTGCCGTAGCTGGATGGCCTTGTAAACGAGAATGTAATTTGCGGAAAGTTTTTAATTCGCTAACAGGAAAATATCCCGAACGAGCCAAAACACTATAAAAAACTGGCGAAATATGTCCGTTTGATAAGAAAAACACATCTTCGTTCAGGCCGTTCATGTTAAATTTGGGGTCGTGTTTCATCACTTCAAAATAAAGTGCGGTTAAAAAATCAGCACAACCTAAAGAGCCTCCCGGATGGCCACTTTTTGCCCCGTGTACCATTCTTAAAATATCTCTTCTTACCTGAGTTGCGGTTTGTTCTAACGTTTTAATATCTGTCATTATACCTCTAAGTTAAAATTTGTTTTATTATTGGTTTGATAAACAGTGCACTAATGGTTTGTGTGTACTCTTTATGTTTGCCAAAAGTAACACTTACCAAGCTTTTTTAGCATTTTTGTTGCCAACATTTTAGCTACACCGTTTTTTGCCTGTAAAATTGTGCAATACGTTTTAGGATAAAAACCTAACAATTATGATTAAACAACTTGAAATTAGTTTATTACCAGAAGACTGTTTTGATGATGCCACCACACTTGATTTTATTAAAAAGAAATCGGGTATTGATGATGTGGTGGGCATTCGTGTTATCCGAAAATCGTTGGATGCACGCAAACGCCCTATTCATTTTAATTTATTAGTTGATGTGTATGTGCAAGAAAATGTTGCCGAACGCGATTTAGATTTCGATTTTAAAAATGTATCCAACGCTCCTCACGCAGTAATTATTGGTGCTGGACCTGCTGGATTATTTGCTGCCCTAAAATTTATTGAGTTGGGCATTAAACCTATAATTTTTGAACGTGGAAAAGATGTGCGTGAACGCAGGCGCGATTTGGCTTTAATTACCAAGCACAATACCGTAAATCCCGAAAGTAATTATTGTTTTGGCGAAGGTGGTGCCGGAACTTACAGTGATGGAAAATTATATACTAGAAGTACCAAAAGAGGAGATGTGGGCCGCATTTTAAAATTGTTTGTAAAACATGGTGCTGATGAAAAAATTTTGTATGAAGCACATCCGCATATTGGAACCAATAAATTGCCCCAAATAATTTCAACCATAAGAGAAACCATTTTGCATTTTGGAGGCGAGGTGCATTTTAATGCTAAACTTACCGATTTTAAAGTAGTAAATAATTGCATTAAAGCAGTAGAAATTAACCACAATCAAACCATAGAAACCAACCATGTGGTGTTGGCTACAGGCCATAGTGCACGTGATATTTTTGAATTACTGCACCGCAAAAATATTTTAATTGAAGCCAAACCATTTGCTTTAGGTGTGCGTATTGAACACCCGCAAATATTAATTGATAGTATACAATATAAATGCGATAACCGAGGTGCTTTTTTACCTGCGGCAAGTTACAGTATTGTTAACCAAAGTTTGGGCCACGGGGTTTTTAGTTTTTGCATGTGCCCTGGCGGAATTATTGCTCCTGCGGCCACTGCTCCTGGCGAAATTGTGGTAAACGGATGGAGCCCAAGCAAACGAAATAATCCTTATGCAAACTCGGGTTTGGTGGTGAGTATTGATGCAAAAGATTTTGAAAAGCACCAAGAGTTTGGTCCGTTAGCAGCGCTTAAATTTCAGCAATCGGTAGAGCAAAAATGTTTTGCAGTTACACAAAGTTTGCAAGCACCAGCGCAAAGGGTATTAGATTTTGTAAACAAAAAACACTCGGCAAAATTGCCTGATTGCAGTTATTTGCCAGGTTTGCAATCGCATAATTTGGATGATGTATTGCCCGATTTTGTAGCTGCAAGTTTGCGCGATGCATTAAAGGCATTTGATAAAAAACTAAATGGTTATGTTAGTAATGATGCAGTGATGGTGGCCACAGAAAGTCGCACATCAAGCCCAGTGCGTATACCACGAGATAAAGAAACATTGCAGCATCCACAAATTACAGGTTTGTATCCATGTGCCGAAGGCGCAGGTTACGCAGGTGGAATTATTAGTGCCGCAATTGATGGCGAAAATTGTGCATCCGCAGTGGTAAGGGCTTTGCAATAACTTTAAGTTACAGAAGCATAAGTTAGCCACAGATTTCACATATTTACGTAGCACAAATTATTCTGTGCTTTCTGTGAGATATTTTCTTCAATAATTTAATCCAAACTTTACACTAATCGCGTATTTTTGTTTGATAAAATGAAAGCAAAATTATTTCTTGTCATACTTTTTTTAAACTCCCTTGCTTATGCAGGCGTTATTACATTAAGCACCTCATCATTTCCAAGTTTTGGCAATGTGTATGTGTTTAATAGCAGCACATCTTTTAGATACACCATTACCGCTACAGCATTAACATCAAACCTAGAAATAACCGCACCTGTAGGCTTCGAAATTTCTATACAATATGCACAAGGTTATACCGCACAATTAAGTTTAACTCCGGTATCAGGTGCAATTGCAACTACTACAATATTTGCACGTTTTAGTCCCGCAGTAGTTGGTGCTACAAATGGAAATATAACGCATAGCAGCACTGGTTCATCAACCCAAAACCTAAGTGTACTTGGCACAGGTACAAATTGGAGTACTCCTGCAAATTATTACAACACGGTAAACACGCAACGCAATGCTGCCTTAAAAACAGTTTTGTACAATAAAATATTAGGTCATACCAGTGTAAGTTACACTCCAGGAGTTTGGAATGCTTATTCAACAACCGACAGGCAACCTAATGGCAAAGTGTGGGATATTTATAGTACGCGATTTGATGTAGTTTCGCCTTATGAATATACTATGGTTACCAACCAATGTGGTAATTACAGCACAGAAGGCGATTGTTATAACCGCGAACACTCTTTTCCTCAAAGTTGGTTTAACTCTTCATCGCCAATGGTAACAGATGTGCACCATTTATTTGCTAGTGATGGTAAAGTAAATGGTGTGCGTAATAATTATCCTTTTGGAAGTGTGTCTTCTGCTACATTCACCTCTTTATATGGTGGTAGGTTGGGCACAGGAAGCAACTTTGGATATTCAGGTACCGTGTTTGAGCCAATTAACGAATACAAAGGCGATATTGCTAGGGCACAATTATACATGGCCACACGTTATGAGAACTTAATTGCTGGCTGGATAAATAATGGAACTGCTAATGATGTTTTGGCCGGAAATAGCTATCCAGCCTACGATTTATGGTACATTAATTTATTGCTAAGTTGGCACAATTTAGACCCCGTGAGCGACAAAGAAATAAAACGTAACGATGCCATTTATGCAATTCAAAACAATAGAAATCCATTTATTGATAGTCCGCAGTTTGTGCAACGTATTTGGGGTGGTAGTTTGCCCACCGAACCAAGTGTTGCAAGTAGTAATATTCAGCTTACCAATTTAAGCAACACCAGTGTTAAATTAAATTGGGTTAGTGGCAATGGCAACCGCAGAGTTGTGCTTGTAAAGGCCGCAAGTACGGTTAATGTTTTACCAGTTGATACCTTTAACTATTTAGCTAATGCTAACTTTGCCAATGCAGCAAATATTGGTAGCGGAAATTATGTAGTTTATAATGGTACATCAAGCACCGTAACCATTACTAATTTGCAAGCAGGTGTAAGTTATTATTATGCAGTTATAGAATATAATGGTTGGTATACAGCAGCAAATTATAACACTTCAAATGTGACAACATTTAATGCCACTACATTGCCTGTAAATTGGTTAAGTTTTACAGGTAAATTGGTTGATAAAAATGTGTATTTAAATTGGCGTACTGCTTCCGAAAAAAACAATAAAGGATTTGTAATAGAGCGCAGTTTTGATGAAGAATTATTTACAGCAATAGGTAATATTAGTGGCAACGGAAATAGCAATACTATTAACCAATACCAATTTATTGATGAAAGTGTAATACAAAATCCAACTATTTATTATCGATTAAAACAAATTGATTTTAATGGTGTTTTTAATTATAGCAATGTGGTATTAGTAACCACTAACGAACAAATTATTGCACCTGTTTTTAGTATTTCACCAAATCCATTTGCAAATAACATTCGTATCTTATACCAAACAAACCAGCCCGCTTTGGTAAGTTATACATTAACCAATAGCAGCGGACTACTAATAAAACAAGGATATGAAAACGCAACACAAAAACAAGGCGAATTTAATTTGGGTATTGGTAATAATTTGCAGCCAGGTATTTATTTCATGCAAATCGAACACAACAACCGACAGTACAACTACAAAATTATTAAACAATAACATGAGCGAATTTGAAGTAACAAAAAGCAACGAAGAATGGCAAAAACAATTATCGCCAGAACAATATGCTGTATTGCGCGAAAAAGGTACCGAGCGCCCATTTACAGGTAAGTTTGAAGATCATTACGAAGCAGGTACTTATACTTGTGCTGCATGTGGAAACGAACTTTTTAAATCGGATACAAAGTTTGATGCAGGTTGTGGATGGCCAAGTTTTTACGAAGCATTAGATAAAACTAAAGTTATCGAAAAAATTGATAAAACACATGGCATGATGAGAACCGAAATTTTATGTGCAAAATGTGGCGGCCATTTAGGACATGTTTTTAATGATGGCCCAGCCGATAAAACAGGCTTACGTTACTGCATAAACTCAGTATCGCTTGATTTTAAAAAGAAATTTACCGATTCAACCCAAACAAAATAACACCAGCACTTTTACTTACCTTTTGTATTGCGTGTTTTTTTGTTAGGTTTGAAAACATGGACAAACGCAAAACGCTTATCTTTTTATTAGCATTATTTTTTATTGATAGCAGCTTACATGTGCTAAGTTGGCTTGATGTTATGCAAGTGCCAAGCATTGCATTAAACATTGCCCGATGGTTATTTATAGCCATGCTTGGTATGTATGCATACCGCAGCAAAGCACTTACTATATATATATTATTATGTATGTTTTTGGGTATAGAAGTAGCCGAGTGGGCACCCAATGTAGCCATAGAGTTAAAAGTATTTAGCGATATTTTTTTACGGTTAATAAAAACCATTATTGCGCCATTATTATTTAGCACATTAGTAGTTGGTATTGCAGGCCATAGCGATTTAAAACAAGTTGGCCGCATGGGTATAAAATCCATCGTGTATTTCGAGTTGGTAACTACCGTTGCATTATTTATTGGTTTAGTAGCCATTAATGTTTCAAAAGCAGGCGTTGGTTCATCATTACAAGCACAAACAGAGCAAGTAGACAAGGCCAATAAATTATTAGAACAACAACACTCGCATAATGTAATCTTAGATATTTTTCCAGAAAACATTGCCAAAAGTGTAGCCGATAACCAAGTGTTACAAATAGTAATATTTAGTATTTTGTTTGGCATTGCCTTGGCCCAAGTTAAAGGTCCGCGTAAAGACCAAATGGTACATGGTATAGAAAGCTTGGCACAAGTAATGTTTAAATTTACCAACTTAGTAATGTACGTTGCACCGCTTGCAGTAGGCGGAGCAATTGGTTATGCAGTGGCCACAATGGGCTACGGAGTTTTACACGATTTACTAAAATTATTGGTTACACTTTATGTAGCATTAATTGCATTTATACTGCTTGTTTTGGTGCCTATTGGCCTACTAGTAAAACTTCCCTTTAAAAAGTTTATCAACCACATTAGCGAACCACTTTCAATAGCATTTGCCACTGCAAGTTCAGAGGCAGCATTACCTAAAGCAATGGAAAACTTAGAAAAAATGGGTATTCCACGCAAAGTAGTAGCATTTGTATTACCTACAGGTTTTAGTTTTAATTTAGATGGAACCACGTTATACCTTTCCTTGGCATCAGTTTTTGTGGCACAAGCTTGCGGAATAGATTTAACCATTGGCCAACAAATTTCAATGTGTTTGGTACTTATGTTAACCAGCAAAGGAGTTGCAGGCGTGCGTGGTGCATCATTTTTAATTTTAGTAAGCACCGTTGCATCATTGGGCCTCGATCCTCAAAAAGCATTTGCCATTTTAGCCATCGATGCATTTATGGACATGGGCCGAACCTCCGTAAACCTAATAGGAAACTGCCTTGCAACTTATGTTGTAGCCAAATGGGAAGGCGAAGTTTAATCACCAAAACTTGGGCGTGCCGTGGCTTTAATAGTCGGATAGGGCTGTGCGCAGCTTCCGAAGCTTCGTAACCCTCACGCAAAATTCTTGTCATAATTTAATAAACTTTCCATACAATATTTAACAGCCTGCTCGAGTAAGCCTTGGGTTGATTAAATCGTGGTGCTTGTATCGAGAGTAGGAGTTTTTCCATTATTCCCTTTCTCGATACAATTGCTCCAACACAGGCCTCTCAGCAATCATTCGAACCGGCTGAAACTTTCAATAGAAATAAACAGCCTGCTCGAGTAAGCCTTGGGTTGATTAAATCGTGGTGCTTGTATCGAGAGTAGGAGTTTGGAAGTAAAGTTTTTTGTGCTTTACAAAGTTTTGTAACCTACAAACAAATATATAAATTGTGCATGTTAAAATGTATAACAACAACTCATTAAATTATACCTACATCGCTTCATCACAAAGCGCACAAAAAAACTATGCCATGCTATTAACCGTTAGCAATTATAATTACGGTTGCCAAATTAACTACTCACAAAATGTAGTTAACGATTTTAAAATACGCGACCAGCAAAATGCAGATAGGTCTAAGTTTAGTAGTGTGGTGTATAGGGCTCAAAGTGGTGGGGTGCATCAGGAGACTATCTTTTAGCAAAATTATACTGGCACAATCAGTTTGGAGGGGTAGCGGATTATAATATAAATGCATCTACTTTAGATTTTAGTGGAACTTCGCAGCGGGAATTGAAATTAACAGGCATGAAACCCGGAGCTTCAAAAAATGTCAACCTTTTTAATTCTGGAATCAACTCAAATTCTCTCGCATTTGGTAATTTAAGAATGACATATAAAGGAAATAATCAATTCTCTATTACAAGCAATAGATTTGATTTCGACTACCAATCCACCGCTTCTTTTGGAAGAAATGCAGGAACCTTTGTTGGAGGGGCTGTTTTTGGGCAATTCTACACCATACCCATAACTCCCTTTAGTATACTTAGAGATGTCACAGGATTTGGCGGGTCTTTTATGATTAACTTCAACGGAACTGTAACAATACCAAAATAAATAGTTATGAAAAAAGCAGTTCTAAATATAATATTAATTATGATTTTGTTTTCGTGTAATTCCAAATACCCCCTTGATTTGGGGAAAGGGTATAAATTAGTTTATGATCCAAATAGTTACTTCGGTATTATAGACTCTCGAGACATCATCGTTATTGATGCTCACGTTATAGACTATAGTGTTGACTCAACTTATATAATTGCAGAGCAAAAGCCAGTTGACTTAATTTTAAAAAATACTTATAACAATCTTGAATATGATTTAAAAAAAAGAGATAAACTTTTTGAAAAGAGTACCTTTCGTCAATATTGGATAATCAATAAAATAGAAAAAGGGGAATATAGTTTAGATACATTAACAAAGCTTGCCAAGTATTCTAATGTTTATGGCCCTTTTCAAAAGCAAGAATATTTACAGAAGCGTGAGGAGTTAGGGATATCTAAAACACTTAAATTAAAAGAATGACGATAAAGCCCATAATTGCGAATTTTGTTATTATTACCTATTAGAATAATCCTTCGGATTTTTATAAGCATGAATTACAGCAAGGATAATAATTTGCTGTTTAGTATCGTCAATAAGGTAATGGATATGATAGGGAAATTGCTTTAGCAGCAGTGTTCTAACTTGATTATATTTTATTTGAAAGCCTAGCGGAGAGCGGGCAATATAGGCTTTGGCTTCACGTATACGGAACAAGAATTGTTTAGTAAGTTCGGGGTTAATTTTTTTGTAATAATCCGTAGCATTAATAATATCAATGTTTACAATAGGGCTGTTTACAAAATTATAACTCATAAATTTTTTTCAATATCGTCTATGGTTTTATCAAAATCAGCCACATCCGCAGGATTATTGTAATAGTCGCTTAATCGTTCATCAATAATTTGTTTTTGCCATGCGGTAAGGACCAACACGTTTTCCGCTTCTACCTTTTGTAAATCGGTATATTTAGTTTTTAGCGATTGCCAATCCTCAATAGGAATAAATACACCTGTGGTATTACCCTTGTTATCGTGAATAAATTGCAGTGTCATATTTTAATTTTTATTTGCGAATAAATACTTTTTTAGTTTTGTAGTATGCCAATGCTAAATCAATAATCTTATTCTGTATGTTTTTTTCTTCTATTAGCAAAGCTAATATTGGTATAGGTTACTTTTGGTATAATAATTCAGCTTGTATTAATGTAGTCTTATTAATGAAATTTTTCTTTGTTTAAATATTGCTTTGCTCAAATTAATAACACTTTGTAAATATATAAGAACTTTAGCTTATAAAAAAGTATAACACAATGTGCTAATTTGAATAATAAGTTAGAGCTCCTAATTTACCATTCATGAACTGCCAATAGATATTTAATAGCCTGCTCGAGTAAGCCTTGGGTTGGCTAAAACGTGGTGCTTGTATCAAGAGGAGGAGTTTGGAAGTTTTTAGTTTCACATTCTTGCTTCGATCAGCTTCATTTCAATACAATTGTTTCACCAACGAAATTAAAAGCATAATATTTATAAATTAGCTGCGTTATTACGCTAATCTTTCTAAACTAAACCCGAATGAATAATTTGAAAAATAGCTTATATTTTAAAATAGGCACCATTGTAGTTATTGCTTTAATGTTGTTAATACCCACTTCTATGATAAGTGGTTTAATTAAGGAAAGAGAAAATACCAAAAATTTAGCCATTAGCGAGGTAAGCGCTAAGTGGGGAACAAACCAAACCATTTCGGGGCCTTTTATTAGCATACCCTACCATAAATATGTAAAGGAGTATTCTGCCAAAGATTCAAAAGAAAAAGTTGTGCTAATAAAAGATTACATCACCATTTTACCTACGCAACTAAATATTGATGGTGAAATAGCTCCAGAAAAACGCAATAGAGGTATTTATGATATTGTTGTTTATAACTCTAAAATTAATGTTATTGGCAAGTTTAACAATATCAATTTTGCCGAAATAGATGTGCCGTTAAGCAACATACAATTTGACAAAGCTCGTTTAGTTTTAGGTATTGATGATTTACGTGGAATTGAAGAACAAGTAAACTTAAATTGGGCACAAAATACGTATTCATTTAATCCAGGTGTTTCATCAAATGATGTAGTAAGTACAGGGATAAATTCGTTGGTTAATTTCTCAAGCTCGGATAGTGCTTCTTATAATTTTTCTTTTAGTTTAAATTTAAAAGGTAGTCAGTTTTTGTATTTTACACCAGTAGGTAAAGTTACCGATATAAACATAAAATCGGCTTGGCAAAACCCAAGTTTTAATGGTGCATTTTTGCCAGATTCGCGTTCGGTTTCCGATTCGGGTTTTGTTGCCAATTGGAATGTGTTACACTTAAACAGAAACTATCCCCAAATATGGACTGGCAGTAGTTATGGAATAAGTCAATCGGCATTTGGTATTGATTTGTTATTGCCAGTTGATAGTTATCAAAAGTCGAACAGGTCTATTAAATATGCTATTTTATTTATAGGCTTTACCTTCTTGGTTTTCTTTTTTATCGAAGTATTAAATAAGGTTTATATTCATCCTATACAATATATTTTGGTGGGAATAGCTTTGGTGGTTTTTTATACTTTATTGTTGTCTATTTCAGAACATTTAAAGTATAATTTATCTTTTGTTATTTCTGCTGTTGCAACATTGGTTTTAATAGCTGGATATGTTAAAGCAATTTTAAAGTCAACCCAACTTACTATGTTATTAAGTGGAATTTTAACAGTACTTTATACCTTTATTTTTATCATTATACAGCTGCAAGATTTTGCACTTTTAATTGGCAGTATTGGTATATTTATAATACTTGGTTTGGTTATGTATTTCTCTCGCAAAATAGATTGGTACAGCCTAAGCGGCAAAACAAACGAGTAGTGTTTTTACGAGGTACTTTTTAATTGTAACCTTTTATTCCATAAAAAAGTGTTCGCCTTCATTAGCAATAAAACTATTGGCAAACTCACTTTTGGTTTCGGCTAATAACTCATCCAATACTTCGTATCGCGATGAAAAATGACCAATTATTAATTTGCCTACACCTGCTTTTTGGGCCACAATTCCTGCTTGTAATGCGGTGCTGTGTTTTGTTTCTTCGGCACGTTTAAGCCTATCATGCATAAAGGTAGCCTCGTGGTAAAGTAAATTTACTCCTTTTATAGCATTTATTACACGCTCATCATACATGGTATCGCTGCAATAAGCATAACTAAATGGCTCGCCAGTTTCAAGTGTTAACTCTTGGTTAGGAATAATTATTTTGCCATCATTGCTCACATAATCTTTCCCTCTTTTTAAATCTGTAAAGTGTGTAAAAGGGATGTTATGTCGTTTGCAACTATCTACATTTAATTTTTTAAGTTTAGGTTGTTCTTCAATTAAAAAACCCGTTGTTGGCACCCTATGAAACAAAGGGAATGAAGTAACTTTTATGGTTGTATCTTCAAAAAGAACTTCTGTTATGGTATCGTTTGTAATGTGTTTTATAATTTCAAAACGCAGTTCGCTTTCGGTATTTTTTGTAAATAAATCTAAAATCTCAAACAGCGATTTTGGTCCGTAAATATGCAGCGCTTCGGTACGTTGCATCAAATTCATACTAAATAATAAACCGGGCAAACCTAGCATATGGTCTGCATGAATATGGCTAATAAAAATATGCTTAATTTTAGATTTTTTAATTTTATAACGCTGCATTTGCATCTGCGTTCCTTCGCCACAATCTATCAATAAATGATGATCTAAAACGTGTAAGTATTGTGCCGATGGAAATCTATTAAGCGTAGGCGTTGCTGAGCTGTTTCCTAAAATTACCAATTCAAAACTCATGCTTCGTCAGTATCATCAGGCATGTTTAAAAATTGTTTTTCTAATTGGTCCATAAACACAAAATCAACCGCCTCTACATCTGTAGGAATAAAAGTAATATCAGCCTTAGCAAATAACCTAGTAAACGAGTCTTCGGCTTCCGTAATAATTAACATACCATCGTTTTCGTGCAACTCTAAACCAAGGCTAATTAATTCCCTTGTGGCTTCGGCATTACACTCCTTAACTCCATCAATATTTACAATTACATATTTACTACTGCTGGCTACTTCATGCCTTACTTTTTCAATTAATTTTGAAGCAGTGTTTTTATCCAAAACAATAATGTCGGTTTTTATTAACGAGTATTGGTCGCTTTTTTCGATAGTATAATTCATGCCTTAATTATTAATTGTGTAAATTTAAACTTCGCCACGCAATTATTTATATAATTTGCAGAAAATTTAAAACATATTTACATGAGTAAAAAAATTGCCTTTATTACAGGAGCTTCTGCTGGCATAGGTGCGGCTACTGCAAAACTACTGGCTGCACAGCATTACAACTTAATTTTAGCAGCACGTAGGGTTGATAATTTAACCCAATTGGCCAATCAATTAAGTGCCGAATTTGGTATCGAAATATTGGTGGTTAAGCTTGATGTGCGTAATAAAAACCAGGTGCAAGAGGTAATAACAGGTTTGCCTACTGCTTGGCAAAAAATAAATGTATTGGTAAATAATGCTGGTTTGGCAAGTGGTTTAAGTAGTATTGATGAAGGTGATTTTGAAGATTGGGATGCGATGATTGATACCAACTTAAAAGGATTGTTGTATGTAACGCGAAATGTGTTGCCATTAATGAAAAATCATCAAGAAGCGCGTCATATCATTAATATTGGCTCAATTGCGGGTAAAGAAGTTTATGCCAATGGCAATGTTTATTGTGCTACAAAACATGCGGTTGATGCATTAAATAAAGCCATGCGTTTGGAGTTGGCTAAATTCCCCATTAAGGTTACCGCAATACATCCTGGTGCGGTTGAAACAGAGTTTAGTGTGGTACGTTTTCATGGCGACACAAAGCGTGCAGCAAGTGTTTACGATGGGTTTGAAAACCTTGTTGCCGATGATATTGCTGATGCAATTTGGTATACCATTAGCAGACCAGTACACGTAAATATTAACGAATTAACCATTATGCCAACAGCACAACCCATGGCAAGTGTAATAAATCGCAAACCGTAAAGTTATTATTAGTATGAAATTTAAATACCTGTTTTTATTTGGTTTGATATGTTTAACGTTTGCTAATGTTATAGCACAACAACAAATTACGGTAAACTTAAATGAGTTTGCGCGTGACGATAAATTTGATCGCTTAAATATGAATATGGCTTTGTTTGAAGTAACAAACGATACCATTTTGTCGTGGGATTTTGAAGGCATGAAAAAAGCCGAAGCAATGGCCATTATAAAACCCCAAGGTTATAAAGCGTATGCTTATGGTTATTTATTTTTTGCTGGAAATAATGCAGGTAAAAGTCCAGGTTTTTTAACGGTGCTAGTTGCAAATCCATATCATACTACCCCAACTTTGTATATAGATTTAAATAATAATTTTAATTTTACTGATGATGATTTTAAAGCACAATTACCTTGGCGAGGCGATACCGCAATTGTTAATTTTTGTTTGCCAAATACAGAGAAGTGCTCACAAGTAAAATTTACAAGGCATAATATAACAGGTTCGCATGCTTATAAAGAATTGTTGAATGAGTTTTACCAAACCACATATCCCAATCGTAAGTTTATTGGCATGGATCATTGTTACCGCCAACAACAGTATCAAATAAAAAGTGGTGTAGCTCTAGCCGGTGGAGATAGTATACGTTTTGCTTTGTTTGACGGAAACAACAATGGTATTTTTAACGAACCCGATAGTGATAGGTTTGTAGTTGCAAACATAAATGATACGGTATTTTATCCATTTGATGATTTGTATGGTAGCACAATTAGTAAAAAGGAAGGTTATTGTTTTGTTGATAAAAACGGCAAACAATTTGAGTTTAAAAGTGCCACAGCAAACGGAAGTTTATTAACCATAAATGTATCAAGCCAAGCCAATAATACCGATCAAATAAAAGCAGGTAAAAAATTGCCTCGGTTTAAATACATAACATGGAAAGGCGAACGCAAAAAAATAGCAAAATTACGGAGGTACCACGTATATATTTATTTTGGTAGCCCGCATGCAACAAAATTCACAGCCGATACAATAGCCGTGCGTGAGTTAGCTGATAAGTATCAAAAAACATTACGCGTTATAGGTTTTATTGAAGTAAATAAATCGTACGAATTAAGTATTTTTGGTCAGTACAGCTACCTAAACTGGACATTGGCTTACAAGGATAAAAACTTAAATAAGAAACTTGGAATACGTGGTTTGCCGAGTAGTATTTATACCAAAAAACGCAGAAGAGTAATTCAATACAACTTAACACCAAACGAGTTGTTGCAAGAGTTATCTAAAGCTAAATAGAGAAATTTAAACGTGTAGTAAACTGCTTAATAAATTCAAAACAATTATTAACCCATAACTCAATAAACTACTTACTACCTTTTTCGGTATTACGTTTCTTATCTGCCTTATCAGCACGTTTGCTATTGCCAAATACACTCACTGTAAAATAACGGCCTGGGTATTTTTGCATATCAGCCAAAAGCATTGCAAGCTCTTTGCTGCTAGTACTTAAGTTTTTGTATAACTCATCGTTATTAGCAAGTTGCCCTAACGAGCCTTCGCCACGGTTAATTTTATCAAGCATGGTACCCATTTGTGCTAGGGATTTGTTTAAATTATATACTGTACTAGTAATATCAGCAGCAGCAATACTATCGGTTATGCTTTTAATGTTTTTAATAGAATGAGAAATTAGCTCATTGTTGTTTCTCAAGTTACGCATAATACTTTCGGTATGTGCAAACATATCATGTATTCTTCCTTCTTGAGATTGTGTTAAATTATCTAACCTGCCTGTTATATTTTTTACATGATTAAGGGTGCTCGATAAATCTTCAACACCCTTTGATAGTTTTGCAGTTCCAGTAGAATCAAACACATTGTTCATACTTACTAAAACCTTGTCTAAGGTTGCTAAAACTTGCTCGCTTTTTTCTTTAATTGGTGAAACCATTTTGCTTAAAGTCTCCGTTAAACCTTCATCCAATTCACCTAATAAAGTGTCGTTTCTGTTCAGCATCACATCCGATTGGCCAAACTTAATGGTAATGGTTTTTCCTCCCAATAAATCACTAGAAACTTGGGCAATAGTACCAACTGGCATTACCACATTTTCATCAACCATAATAGTTACTAAAATACGGCCATTATCACCAGCTTCTAGTAATTCTACATCTTCTACTTGGCCAATTTTAAAGCCATTAATTAATACTTGGGTTGATTTTAATACGCCACCGGCATTATTATATACAATAAAATAACGGTTATACGGAGTTAAAAAATTAAATCCTTTCATAAAGCTAAAACTTACAAAAAGGAGAACAATTCCAGTAAAAACGAATAAACCAACCTTAACTTCTTTAGATATTTTCAAAATGCTAAAATAATATTGGTGCAAAAATAACTAATCTTATCGTTATTCTACCTTAATAAAAGTATTAGTTACCGTTTTCTACCGATGTTTTGTAATGTTTTACCGCTTGTGCAATTGCAGCTGCCATTTCTGTCTGCCCTTTTTCGCTGGTTAAATAACTGCGCTCTTTTGAATTGCTTATAAAACCAGTTTCAATTAAAATACTTGGCATTTTGCATTTCCAAAGTACCATAAAACCAGCTTGTTTAACACCTCTACTGGTACGTTTTACTTTGGTAAAATTTTGTTCAACTTTTGCAGCTATTTTTAAACTTTGCTCAAGATAAGCATTTTGTAAAAAGCTAAAATATATATGCGCCTCGGGCGAGTTTGGGTCAAAACCCTCATATTGTTCCTCGTAATCTTTTTCCAATAAAATTACACTGTTTTCTCTTCTAGCTACATCTAGGTTTCCTTCACTTTTGTGTAATCCCATGCTAAAAGTTTCAGTACCATGTACTTCTATTTTTTTATTTGCATTGCAATGTAAACTCACAAATAAATCTGCATTTTTTCTGTTGGCAATCCCAGCTCTTTCGTGCAGTTCAATAAACTCATCTTTACTTCTGGTATAAACAATGTTTACATCTGGCATTAGTACCTTAAGCTCTTTACCTAATTTTAAGGCAAGTGCAAGGGTTACATCCTTTTCGTGTGCACCACCATAACTTGCACCAACATCTTTTCCGCCATGTCCTGCATCTATCGTAATTGTTTTTATTTTATGATTTGCAGTTTGGTCTAGTGGTTTATAAGCACATAGCATTACAATCACCAATAAAAACGATATTGTGAAAGGTAATTTTAATAAATTCTGAGTTTTGTATAGTTTTGCGCGCATTGACATACTACAATTTTATAACGATTAATTTGATAAATAGCACCATTAAGGCATTTTGTTTTACCACCTTGTTGTTAATGTGTTCAGTTGGGTATGCACAAAAAGTAAGTACTACACCCAAAAATAAGCCTAAAACACCACAACAAAAGGTAATTACACCGCCTCTAGATACCATTGTTTCAAAAGCCATACCAATTGATACTTTGCCCGAAGAGATTATTGAAACCAGCGAACAAGATACCGTAGAAATGGTTTTGGCTAAGTCGGCTCTTAAAACTAAAGTGAAATATTTTGCCAAAGATAGTATTGTATATAACGCGCAAAATCAAGAAGTATTTTTGTACGGAAAAGCCAAAGTTATTTATGATGACATTACTTTAGATTCTGATTTTATTAAAATAGATTTAAAGAAAACCCTCGTTCATGCAACTGGAGTTAAGGATAGTAGTGGCCATTTAAGCGGTACACCAGTTTTTAATCAGGCTGGTAGCGAGTATAAAGTTGAGCGGGTATCTTATAATTATAGAAGCAAAAAAGGTTACTTAAGCGAGTTACGTACAAAAGAGGGTGAAGGTTATGTGAGGGGAAAAGATGTAATCCGCTCACCGGACAACGAATTTGGTATTCAAGAATCATACTATACTACATGCGATTTGGATACACCACATTTTTATATTCAAGCTTCGCGGTTAAAAATTATTCCTGATAAAAAAATTGTAACAGGTGCGGCCAATTTGCGTATTGAAGGGATGCCTACACCATTGGTTATTCCATTTGGAATTTTTTCTATTAAAAAAGGTCAATCATCGGGTATTATTATCCCAACTTATGGCAGTAGTATGAACCGTGGTTTCTTTTTACGTGGTGGTGGATATTATTTTGGTTTAGGCCAAAAAGCCGATTATATGGTAACGGGCGATATTTATACGCAAGGAAGTTGGGCATTAAACAATGTGTTTAGATATAGCAATAGGTATAGATTTGGTGGGCAGCTAGGCGTAAATTATGCCGATAATAAATTTGGTGCTATTGATGATCCAACCTATACTCAATCAAAAGATTTTAGGGTAAATTGGATACACAATGTTGATCCTAAAGCTAGGCCCGGAAGTCATTTTGGGGCCAATGTTAATTTTGTAAGCGGAAGTTATTTAGCAAACAACTCTTATGTACCTCAAAATGTAATTAGCAACCAAATATTAAGTAGCATTAATTACTCAAAAAGTTTTTCGGGTGGTAAATATAACTTCAGTTCAAATGCAAGTTTATCTCAAAACTTACAAACCCATCAGTTAAATGTGGCGCTTCCTAATTTAACATTTACGGTAAGTAGTTTTAGCCCGTTTAAAGCAAAATCAAAACCCACTGCCGATAAGTGGTATGAAAATATCACCACTAATTATACATTAAATTTTAGGAACGAAATTAATACCTACGATTCGGTTTTATTTAGTGCAAGAAAACAAAGTGAGTATGCTAAATACTATGATACAGTAAGCAGATACGGAATTCAACACTCGTTGCCCATTCAAACATCTTTTAAACTATTTAAGCATTACACACTTTCTGCGGGCACGCAATTAAACGAGGTTTGGTATATGCAAAGTGTAAATAAACAATATGATAATGGATTGGTAAGCACTAAGCAAGAAACGGGTTTTGTGCGTGCATTTACTTACCAACCAAGGGTAGGTATTAATACACGTATTTATGGTATGAAAACCTTTAGCGGTAATGGCATTAAAGCCATCAGGCATGTGGTTTCGCCTACGGCAGATTTTACTTATACACCCGATTTTAGTGATGCAGCTTGGGGATATTACAAAACCTATCAAGATACTTTAGGCCAAATATCTAAATACAGTATTTTTGAGCGTGGTATATTTGGCGGGCCAGGTAGGGGTAGACAAGGTAATGTTGGTTTTAGTATTGATAATAACCTAGAGATAAAAGTAATGCGTGGTAAAGATACCGCACGTAAAGAAGAGAAAATTCAGATTTTTGAAACCTTCCGCTTAGGCTCTTATTATAACATTTTTGCCGACTCGTTAAATCTTGCTCCAATTAATATTAGTGCACGAACTAAGTTGTTTAAAAATGTAACCATAAACGGTAATGCCGTTTTAGATCCCTATAATAATAAAATTGTAACAGGTGCAACAGGCTATAATGCTGTAGTTAGAACCAACGAGTTTTATTTAAATAAAAATAAAAGTCTTGGTGTAATTAGTAATGCAAATGTTGCGTTATCGGCTAGTTTTAATCCAGAAACATTTAAAAAAGGCGATAGCAAATCAGCCCAAAAATATCCAAACGAATGGAAGTATATTACCAGTAATCCTCTAGATTATTATGATTTTAATATTCCGTGGAATTTAAATGTTAATTACACCATTCAATATGCACGATACAATAATTTAAATAACCCTACGGTTTCTAATTATGTGCAAACATTAAATTTTAATGGAGATTTAAACCTTACTAAAAATTGGAAAATTGCTGCAACAAGTGGTTATGATTTACAAAACAAACAAATAACATTTACCACCATTGATTTTGTGCGCGATTTACATTGTTGGACATTTAAACTAACTTGGATTCCTATTGGTTTCCGTCAAAGTTTCTTCTTTCAAATTAATGTACGTTCTAGTGTTTTACAAGATTTAAAACTTACACGCAGGCGCGAGTGGTTTGATAGGGCGCTTTAATACCAATAACAAAGTTTTGGGTTGATTTGATTGATTTTGCTTAAAGTTTACTAGATAGGTGTTTCCTCATTTAATCAGTTATAAATCAAATAAGTTATTGTGGTTTTTTAGGTTGTTTAGTGATAAAATTAAGTTATGCTAAACAATTTAAGCATTTCTCGTTTCAATTTATACCTTTGCACCACGTTTAAAATATTTAATTAATTAGTATGGCTTTAGAAATTAAAGTACCCACAGTAGGTGAATCAATTAGCGAAGTAACTGTTTCGCGCTGGAATAAAAAAGAAGGCGATTACGTAGAGATGGATGAATTACTTTGCGAATTAGAGAGTGATAAAGCAACATTTGAATTGAACGCTGAAGCTGCTGGAATATTAAGCCCCAAAGCTGCCGAAGGCGATACCATTAAAGTTGGTGATATAATTGCAACTATTGATACAAGTGCTGCAAAACCTGCTGGAGCACCCGCTGCCGAACCTAAAAAGGAAGTAGCAAAAGCAGAAGTAAAAGCAACTGAGTCGGCACCTGCAAAAGAAAATTATGCAACAGGAACACCTAGTCCTGCTGCTGCTAAAATTTTAGCAGAAAAAGGTATCGAAACAAAGGATGTAAAAGGAACTGGAATTGCCGGTAGAATTACAAAAGCAGATGCTGTAAGTGCCGAATTAAAAGTTACTACCAACGAAACCAAATCGCGTAACGAGCGCACTGAAAAAATGACTTCGTTACGTAAAACAGTATCTAAACGTTTGGTTACTGTTAAAAATGAAACGGCAATGTTAACTACCTTTAATGAGGTAGATATGAAGCCTATCATGGATTTGCGTGCTCAATATAAAAATCAATTTAAAGAGGCGCATGGTGTTAACCTTGGTTTTATGAGCTTTTTTACCAAAGCTGTTACCATTGCTTTACAACATTATCCTTCGGTAAATGCATACATTAATGGCGAAGAAATTATTTTCCACGATTTTTGTGATATATCTATTGCAGTAAGTGCGCCTAAAGGTTTAGTAGTTCCGGTAATTCGTAATGCAGAAAGCATGAGCTTAGCAGATATTGAAAGAGAAGTAGTAAGATTAGCTGGCCGTGCTAGAGAAAGTAAATTAAGCCTCGAAGAAATGAGTGGTGGTACATTTACCATTACCAATGGCGGTGTATTTGGTAGTATGATGAGCACTCCAATTATTAATGCACCACAATCGGCTATTTTAGGAATGCACAATATTATCGAGCGTCCTGTAGTTAAAGATGGTTTAATAGTAGCTCGTCCAATGATGTATTTGGCCTTAAGCTACGATCACCGTATTATTGATGGCCGTGAGTCTGTTGGGTTTTTAGTAAAAGTAAAACAATGCTTAGAAAATCCTACCTTATTAATTACCGCTGGTAACGACCCTCAAAAAATGATTTTAGGATTATAATCGAACAATATTTACATAAATAAAAAAGCTCCAATTCACAAATTGGAGCTTTTTTTATTTATCATATTTTCAAAATGATTCGATGTATCGAATATAGTAATGCTATTACCAACCTAAAATCCAAGCAAACATTAAGGGTACTACAATGGTAGCATCACTTTCTACAATAAACTTAGGTGTATTTATATCTAATTTACCCCAAGTTATTTTTTCGTTTGGCACCGCACCAGAGTATGAACCATAAGAAGTTGTTGAATCGCTAATTTGACAGAAGTAGCTCCAAAATGGCGTATTAACCATTTCTAAATCTTGATACAACATTGGTACTACACAAATAGGAAAATCGCCAGCGATACCACCTCCAATTTGAAAAAATCCTATTCCTTTTCCACCACTATTTTTAGGATACCAATCTGCTAACCAAGCCATGTATTCAATACCACTTTTCATGGTACTTGCTTTAATTTCGTTTTTTATTACATAGCTGGCAAAAATATTACCCATAGTACTGTCTTCCCAACCTGGTACTACTATTGGCAAATTACATTCAGCAGCAGCAAGCATCCACGAGTTTTTTGGGTCTATTTCGTAGTATTCGGCTAACTCACCACTATTTAAAATTTTGTACATATACTCATGCGGAAAATAACGTTCGCCAGCAGTATCTGCATCTTTCCATATTTTATAAATATGTTTTTGTAATTTTCTAAATGCTTCTTCTTCTGGTATGCAAGTATCTGTTACGCGGTTGTAATGGTTTTCTAATAAATCCCATTCGTCTTGTGGCGATAAATCACGGTAGTTTGGCACACGTTTGTAATGGCTATGTGCTACCAAGTTCATAATATCTTCTTCTAGGTTTGCACCTGTGCAGCTAATAATATCAACCTTGCCTTGACGAATCATTTCAGCAAGCGATTTTCCTAACTCGGCAGTGCTCATTGCACCTGCAAGTGTAACCATCATTTTGCCACCTTCGGTTAAGTGAGTTTCGTATCCTTTTGCAGCATCAACTAATGCTGCTGCATTAAAATGCTTGTAGTGCGTTTCGATAAACTGTGAAATTGGTCCTTTAGTCATTTCTTATAATATTTTTAGCAAATATAGCCCTACCTCCATAATTAAAAACAAAAAAGGAAATCAAATGTGATTTCCTTAGTAAATATTAATGTTGAGGCGCCCTTCTATCCTTTATTTTTTTGAGCAGTTGAATTTTAAATTCATGCTCTATATTAAGCAGTTTAGCAACCTTAGCAGCCGATATCACCTTCTTAAATTCTGATATGTATTTTTTAGCTACATCTAACTTGTTTTAACTGCAACTGCTCACTTATAAATTTATCTGACTCTAAATCGGTTGGCTTAGCTATGGTTTTAAAGTTTTTAGCTAGCGTACGTTGGCTTTTTCTAATGCTTTTTACCTCTGCATTATACTTGTTGTATATGGGCCAAAATAATTCTGCTTCTTTGGTGGTAAGTGCCAATTTTTCGGTGATAAAGCCAACTTTAAGTGCTTCAATTTTTTCGTTTTTGCCTTCGTTTACTTCTAAATCTTGCTGTGCAAAAGCAGCAAAGCTTAAACTTAATAAAGTAATAAATAGTAATTTTTTCATGGTAAGTATTTTAAAGTTCTTTTATTATTAAGTCGGTATCTAAATCTTCTAGTAATTCTTCTTCTTGCGCGTTTACATCATTTGTAAATGTGCTATTGCCAGCCAACATTTCTAATGATATATCTTGTAAATTAACTTGTGCTGCATATTGTATTATCTCATCATCTGTTAGCTGTGTTATAGTTGGGGTTGATGTGTTAAAATTCGCGTAAAATATCACACCAGATACCAATAATACTATTGCTGCAGCATACCAATAGGGTTGAAGGTAAAATTTCTTTTGCTTAGGTTTTATTGATGCTAAAATATTGTTTTTACTTGTTTCAAAATATCCATCAGGCGTATTAAATCCACCATTATTAATTTTGGTTAATAGTTGGTTTCTACTTTTTTCAAAATAATTTTCGGGCACATCAAACCCATTTGGGCTGTTGTAATCGTTATTATATTTTGGTTTTTCTTCTTTCATAACATTGTGTTTGATGATGCTAATTAATAAAGGTTTAATCTCTAACAACAAAACCTTCTATTTTTTTAACTGCATGATGATAAGATGCTTTTAAAGCGCCTACCGAAGTGCCCAAGATTTCGCTCATATCTTCATATTTCATGTTTTCAAAATATTTCATATTAAACACCAAACGTTGTTTTTCTGGTAACAATAAAATAGCTTGTTGAAGCTTAAGTTCAGCAGCATTGCCATTAAAATATGAACCCGCAGTTAAATGTCCCATCAGTTCAACAGAAGTATTTTCAATACTTTGATGTTTTTTTTGTTTGTTTAAAAAAGTTAAAGCTTCATTAGTTGCTATCCTATATATCCAAGTGTATAATTTCGAATCGCCTTTAAATTGATGTAAGTTTTCCCAAACTTTTATCATCGTATTTTGGCAAACATCATCAGCATCATCATGATTAATAACTATTCGTCTAACATGCCAATATGTTCTTTTTTGATATGTATCTAAAAGCCACTCAAAAGCCTTATGCTTGGTAGTTATGTTACCAAATGCATTTATTATTTCGATGTCGGTTTTAGTGTTTAATATACTCATGTGTAATAACGAACCAAAATAAGATATTTTTTGATAAGTATGGTTTAATAGTGGTTGAAGATTTATCCTTAACTACCTCAGTAACTTGTGTATTTTTTTTGTGTTCAACATCATTTACCCTTACTTTTGTAACTTCATCTTGTGCTGTTAGGGGCTTGCATGACAAAGTATTTTTTTAATCAATTAACAAATAGTTATCATTTGCTATTGGCATGATGATTGTTTTAATACCAATGTTTCACAACTAAAACTACAAGATTATGGCAAACCGAATATTTTTATTATTGATACTTTCTGCAAGTTTTGCACTTTCAGCCCAAACTCCTAAAAAAGTACACAGCGAATCTGATAAACTATTAAACCTAATTAGTAATAGATACAAAAATTTTAAAACCATTAAGGCTGATTTTATATATAGCATTGAAAGTAAAGCAGAGAATATTAATGAGAAACAGAAAGGTAGTATTTATGTAAAAGGCAATAAGTTTAGGTTAGATATTGCAAACCAAGTTATCACTTGTAATAACAAAACCATTTGGACTTATAGCAAAGAGGTAAACGAAGTTCAAGTAAATAATTATGATGCAAAAAAAGCACCAATTCGTTTGGATGATTTGTTTACCATGTATGATAAAGGTTTTTTATCTAAAATTATAGAAACTAAAAAAGATGGTAAAAACGAAATTGTTATTTTAGAACTAACGCCAAAAGACAAAAAGAAAAATTTCTTTAAAATAAAATTAACCATTGATAAAACGAATCAAACCATTACTAAATCGCAGGTGTTTGATAAAAGTGGAACGATACACACATACACCGTAACCAATCAAGTGCCCAACATTAAATTAGAAGATGGTTTTTTTGAGTTTGATGTAAAAAAATACCCTAAATGTGAAGTAATTGACTTAAGATAATCAAACAATAAAATCAACAAGAAACGCACACCATTAATTTGATGTGCGTTTTTTTTATTTAGTTGGTTATAAAAGTTGCATCAACTTGGTAAGTATTATTATTGCCCAATTTTAATTGCTGATTTCCTATTACACTATAGCCGCTATCAGTAACAAACCGTAGGTGTTTGGTGGCATTATATAACGTGTTGTTTTTGGTTAAAAGTGCCTCAATAATTTTTACATTTTGCTTAGCATCTGTAGTAATAATTACTGATTGTAATTCTTGAGATTTATCTATTGCGGTGTAACTTGTTTCAGTATAGTTATCAATCTCCACTTTACTAACATTAAAAGCATTTTGATTGCTTGGTTTGGCCAAATCTAAATCATTAAATACTTGTAATTCTCTCTGCCAATTTACGGTGTCTAAAACCAATATCGAATCGTTTTTATTGATAAATGTAAAACGTTTAATCACACCTGTTTTTTGCTTATTTAACAACTTAATTTCTTTGTTAAAAAATGCTGTTGTATCAAAAAAATCTGAACTGGTTTTAATTTTAGTGTTACAAGAAAATAGAACAAGCAGCAATAAAAATAAGGCTATTCGCATACCAAATTTTCTCCAGTCATTTGTGCAGGTTGTTTAATACCCAATAAATGTAAAACTGTAGGTGCAACATCTGCTAATCGGCCTGGTTTTACACGTTTTACATCGGCATTAACTACAATAAAAGGCACTTCGTTTGTAGTGTGTGCTGTAAAAGGTGAACCGTCAATTTCATTCATCATATATTCGCCATTACCATGATCTGCAGTAATCAATAAAGCATAATCATTTTGTTTGGCAGCAGCTATAATTCTACCCAAACATTCATCAACTTTTTCTACTGCTTTTATTTCGGCAGTTATAACTCCACTATGTCCCACCATATCGGGATTAGCAAAGTTAACACACATAAAATCTGGTTGTTCTTTTGTTATCGCACCAAGTGTAAAATTACAAACCTCTTCAGCACTCATTTCAGGCTGCAAATCGTATGTTGCTACTTTTGGTGATGGCGCTAAATGACGTGTTTCTCCTTTAAACGGCTGTTCTCTACCGCCACTAAAAAAGAAAGTTACGTGCGGGTATTTTTCTGTTTCTGCAATGCGAGTTTGTGTTTTTTGTTGTTGTTCTAAAACCTCACCTAAAGTCATTTGTAAATCAATTTCCGGAAAAACTACACCAACATTTTTATACGTTTTGTCGTACTCTGTTAAGGTAATATAATGCAAATTTAACTTATGCATGTTTTGCTCTGGCATATCAATTTGCGTTAGTACCTCCGTGATTTCTCTGCCTCTATCTGTTCTAAAATTAAAACAAATCACCACATCGCCATCTGCAATTTTTGCTATTGGTTTTTTATTTTCATCAACACAAACAATGGGTTTTAAAAATTCATCTGTTTCGCCACTAGCGTATCTTTTATCAATGGTGTTTATCACATCATTTGTTAATTCACCTCCTGCATTCACCATACAATCGTAAGCAAACTTTACTCGCTCCCAACGTTTATCCCTATCCATCGCATAATATCTTCCACACACGCTAGCTAGTTTACCACCAGTTTTATCTAACTCATTAATTAATGTAGTTAAATATTTTTTACCATTTTTAGGGTCCGTATCTCTTCCATCTGTAAATGCATGAACATAAAAATTATTCAAGTTTTCAGTTTTCATTAAGTTGCATAAACCCAATAAATGTTCAATACTAGAGTGTACTCCACCATCACTTACCAAACCAATTAAATGAACATTTTTTGAATTGTTTTTAGCATAGTTTAATGCATTTATCAAAACTTCATTTTTATATATTTCACCATCTTTAAATGATTTATTAATAAGCACCAATTGCTGGTAAACAACTCTTCCAGCGCCTAAGTTCATATGACCAACTTCGCTATTCCCCATTTGTCCATCTGGCAATCCAACATCAAGTCCGCTTGTTTTTAAACTTGTGCCTGGATATTGTTTTACTATGCTATCAAAGTTTGGTGTATTAGCTTGGTATATGGCATTGCCATCATAAGGTTTACCATTACCCCAACCATCTAAAATGATAAGTGCTACTTTTTTTGTCATGCTACAAAAATAACTAATAAAACTTTTTTGTGATATTATTTTCCATTTCAACATTTTTAGTAATTTGCACCTGTGGCATACTTTTAGTTATTTGTATGATGTAATATTAAATAATATGAAAAATACTTTCGTAAAATATATTCTTGGATTGGTTGTAATGTTCAGTACATCAGTAGTTTTTGCTGATAGTTTTGATGATATAATTACTGCATTAAAAAATGCCAATGTTAAAGAAGTGTCTAAATTTTTTAATAATACTGTAGAGTTAACTATAAATGATAACGAAGGAGTGTACAGTAAACAGCAGGCAGAAATGATGGTTAAAAACTTTTTGGCCAACAATCACCCCAAAAATGTTGTAATTCAACATAAGGGCGCATCTGGCCAAAGTGCTAAGTATGCCATTGCAAATTACGAAACTACTCAAGGTAAATTTAGGGTTTATGTATTTATGAAAGATAATGGAGGCGGGATGTTGGTGCATGAAATGCGATTTGAAAAAGAATAACGTAGAATTTTAAATTTAAAAATCTTAATGAAAGAATTATTAAATAACCAATTGGTTAAACAACTAATTGAAATATCATTTGCTGAAGACATTGGAGCGGGCGACCATACATCACTAGCCACTATAAATGAGGCTGAAACGGGGAAATCTATAATTGTAGCTAAAGATGATGGCATTATTGCAGGATTACCTTTGATGGAATACATTTTTAAGAAAGTAGATAAAAACCTAAATGTTGTATTACTAAAAAAAGATGGTAACACAATAAAATATGGTGATATAGTATTAGAAGTTAGTGGCAGTTCTAGAAGTATGTTAACTGCCGAACGTACCGCCCTTAACTTTATTCAACGATTAAGCGGAATTGCCACGTTAACATCATTATATGTAAATGAACTAAAAGGCTTACATACCCAAGTTTTAGACACTAGAAAAACCACACCAGGCATGCGTTTGCTTGAAAAGTGGGCTGTTAAAATTGGTGGTGGCGCCAACCATAGAATTGGCTTATACGACATGATTTTGATAAAAGATAATCATGTAGATTTTGCAGGAGGAATAAAAAGTGCAATAGATAGAACCCAAAAATATTTATTGGATAACGGCTTAGGCCTTAAGATTGAAATTGAAACACGCACTATTGATGAAGTAAAAAAGGTAATTGAGGTTGGAGGTGTGCATCGTATTATGTTGGATAACTTTAATCCAGAATTACTAAAAGAAGCTGTGGCATTAATTAATGGAAAATTTGAAACCGAAGCCAGTGGTGGCATAACCATTCAAACCATTAGAAAATATGCTGAAACGGGCGTAGATTTTATTTCTTCTGGCGCATTAACGCATAGTGTAAAATCGTTAGATTTAAGCATGCGTGCTGTTTAATTTTTAACTGAATTTGTTTATCAAAAAAGGCCATCATTTGTAGAAATGATGGCCTTTAATTTATCCTTATTTTATACTTAAATAATTAGTTGGGCATTGCAACTTCATCAACAACATGTATTACACCATTGCTTTGGTAAACATCATATATTGTAATGTTAAATGCGTTACCTTTTTCATCTTTAAGCATAATGTTTTTATCGCCATTCATCATGGCAGTTAATGTGCCTCCAGAAACAGTTTTTAATGTAGCTTTTCCACCACCAGCTTTAACTTTTTTCATCAATTCATTAGCGTCAAGTTTTCCGGCAACTACGTGGTAGGTTAATATTTTTACCAAAGTAGCTTTGTTTTCAGGCTTTAATAAATTAGCAACTGTGCCTTCTGGTAACTTTGCGAATGCCGCATTAGTAGGAGCAAACACCGTAAATGGGCCATTGCTTTTAAGTGTTTCTACTAATCCAGCGGCTTTAACTGCTGCTACAAGCGTGGTGTGGTCTTTTGAGTTTACTGCATTTTCTACAATGTTTTTCTTAGGATACATAACCTCTCCACCTACAACAACATTGTTTTGTGCAATTAATGTAGCAGTTGATGATAGTAATAATCCAAATGCTAAAGCGAATGTTTTTAAAGAATTTTTCATGATTTTTTTTGTTAGTCAATATCAATTACGACAACACCCACTTGTTTGGATTTATATTTAAAAATAAATCTATGTGTCCTTTGTTGGCAAAAGTGTTGTGCGAATGAAACCTTTGAATTAAATCAGCAGTTTATCCAATATAAATTTGGTTGTGACTGTCTGCATATAGGATATATACAGTAAACATACAATGTATAAAAAAAGCCTTAGATTTCTCTAAAGCTTAATAAGTGTAGCGGGGAGCAGAATCGAACTGCCGACCTCAGGGTTATGAATCCTGTGCTCTAACCATCTGAGCTACCCCGCCATTAATATTTAATGGGCTGCAAATGTAAAAATAATTATCTAAATTGCACGATTATTGTTTTAAAATTAATTTTAATCCTCATTTTCAATGCTCAAATTTGTCGGTGTATATTAATATGGACTCGCAAAGTTGATTTGTTTAAAATATTAACATCTTATTAACAATCCTTTCATTTGTTCGTTTTATATTCGAAGATTGAAAGTTACAAATACAATGAAAAAATCACGCAAAGTTATACTAGGCTCCGCGCTTACTTTATCTCTAGGGATTTCTGGGGTTTATCTATTAAGTAATGGTAATGCAATTGGTAAAGCCAATACCGAAAAGATTGTTTCTCCATCGTACCCTACTTTTGGTATTGACTTGCCAGGTGAATATGATTTACATGGTATTGACGTTTCTCGTCATCAACGTAATATCGACTGGGATGCTGTAAGTAAAATGAAACATAATGATGTTTCTATTCAATTTGCGTTTATTAAAGCAAGTGAAGGCAGAACAGTGGTTGACGAATATTTTAAATCTAATTGGAAGGAGTGTAAAGATGCGGGTATTTTACGTGGAGCATACCATTTTTATCGTCCACATTTAACAGCCGATGAACAATTAAAATTATTTATTAAGCAAGTTCCAAAACTTGAAAAAGGCGATTTAGCGCCTGTTTTGGATATTGAAGTTTATGGTAATGGAAGTCGTGAGGTTTTAAAGAAGAACTTAAAGCGTTGGTTGGTATTAACTGAAAAACATTACGGTGTAGTGCCAATTATTTATACCAATTATGGTTTTTATAAACACATGCTAACTGGCCCTGAGTTTAAAAAATATCCTTTATGGATTGCGCATTACCGTACTCCAGATTTAAAGGATAAATTATCGGGTTGGAACTTCTGGCAACATAGCGATAGAGGCCGTGTAAATGGTATTCGTGGTGGTGTTGATTTTAATGTGTTTGATGGAAAAATTGAAGATTTACAAAAGTTTACTAAAAAGTAAAATAGTATTTAAAAAAAAGCCAGCTTAGATTTGATTTAAGCTGGCTTTTTTTATGAAGGATTATCTAAAAGTCAATTCTAAATCGCTCTTTACGATGTTGTGAATAGGATAAGAAATTTTCACTTAATTTAAAGTTTTCATTTCTTGTTCTTACTAAATCAATTGCTGTGTAAAGTGCATTTCTAAAGCTTCTCTCATCTGCTATATTCTTGGCTGCAATATCGTAAGCAGTTCCATGATCAGGGCTGGTTCGTATAAAACTTAATCCTGCGGTAAAATTTACGCCATTTTCAAATCCTAAAAACTTAAATGGTATTAACCCTTGGTCGTGATACATGGCTAAAACGGCATCAAATTTTTGGTATTGGTGTGCCCCAAAAAAGCCATCAGCAGGGTATGGCCCGTATGCTAATAAACCTTTATCTTGGGCATTTTTACAAGCCACTGCTATTATATCTTTATCTTCACTGCCTAATAAACCATTGTCGCCAGCATGCGGATTAAGGCCCAGTACCGCAATTTTTGGTTTGGTAATACTATAATCTTTCTGCAAGCTTTCTTGCATTGTTTTTAGTTTTGATAAAATACCTTCAACTGTAATTTTTGCAGCGACATCTTTTAATGGTACATGTCCTGTAACTAAACCTACTTTCAGGTTCTCAGTAACAAGCATCATCAAATAATCTTTAGTTCCATCTTGCATAGCAAGGTATTCTGTATGTCCGCTAAATGGCAATGCCGCTGAGTTTACATTGTGCTTGTTAAGCGGAGCCGTAACCAAAGCATGTATTTTACCATCCTTTAAATCTTTCGTGGCTGCTTCTAAACTTTTAAAAGCATATTGACCACCTGTGGCGGTTACTTCACCTGGTTTTATTTCAATTTCTTCATCCCAACAAACTAAAATATTCGATTTTTTATGGTGTATTTGATCAATGCTTTTAATAATGTTTAAATTAAAATCATTCAATCCTAAAGCTTTTTTCCAGAACGAAATTACTTTAGGCGAACCATAAATTAATGGTGTGCAATAATCACTTATTCGATTATCAGATAATGTTTTTATTATAATCTCGGGACCAATGCCATTTACATCGCCCATCGATATGCCTATTATAGGTAGTTTACTCATTAGTTTATTTAGTTAGTCCTTTTATAAATTCAAACATCAACCTAACACCCACGCCTGTTCCATTTTTTGGTCGGTAACCATCAGCAGCATTGGCATAAGCTGGTCCAGCAATATCAAAGTGCATCCAAGGATAATCGATATATTTCTCTAAAAACTTACCTGCAGTAATAGCACCTGCAACAGGTCCACCAATATTTTTCATATCGGCAATATCACTTTTAAGTAGCTTAGCATAATCATCCCAAAACGGAAATTCAACTAAACGCTCGTGTACTTGATTACCGCATAACTTTAAGTTAAGTTTTGTAGCTTCATCTGCTGTACCCATACACACAATTCCATAACCACCAATTGCAGCAGCAGCAGCACCTGTTAATGTCGCAAAATCCATCACTAATTCTGGGTTGTATTTTTTTGCATAAGCTAACGCATCAGCTAAAATCATTCTTCCTTCTGCATCTGCATTTAACATTTCTACAGTTTGCCCATCATACATTTTTATAACATCTCCAGGAGCATAAGCATTTTCTCCTGGGCGGTTATCAGTAGCAGGTACAAGTGCTATAACATGCACATTTAATTCGGCTTTGGCAATGGCATACATGGTTGCGGCAACTAATGCACCACCAGCCATATCGCACTTCATGGAATCCATACCAGCTGTGGGTTTTAAACTTAATCCTCCAGTATCATACACTACACCTTTGCCTACTAAAACAATTGGTTTTTTATTTACTGGTTTTTTAGGTTTATGCTCCATTATGGTAAAAGTAGGTGGCGTCTGGCTACCCATATTTACGGCCAATAAACCACCCATTTTTAATGCTTCAATTTGTTTTTTATTTAGTATTTCTACTTTAAATGAAGCACTTTTCCCCATAGTTTTCATTTCGTTAGCAAACCCTATTGCATTTAAATGACTTTGGGGTTCGTTAACTAAATCACGCGCTTTGCAAACAGCTTCAACTAAAATATTCAGCTCATTTATTTCGTGTTTTTTTATTTGGGTTGATGCAATTGCTATTTCTTTTAGTGAGTTTTTTTCTTGTTTACTTTTGTATTTAATAAACTGATAATTGCTCAATGCACATCCTTCGGCAATTGCTAAAAGTAAGCCATCATTTTCTACTAATGATATTATTTCTACATCGGTATATTTGTGTGTATTTAAAGCATTACATAGTTTACTTCCTGCTAAGCGCATTACTTCTAATTGCTGAGGTTCATCATTGTTTTCAACCTCGTCAATTAATTGAATATAGGCTAATCGAGTAAGTTGATTTACTAATATTAAATTTTCTTTATCAGCAATTTTTTTCTTGATGTAATCAATCTCTTTTTTATCAAACGCTAACGATTTCCAATCAGTTTTTTTACTGGCTAAATAAAGTACGTTTTTATGATTACTAGGCTTCGTTTTTAATTGAATTGTTGTTTGCATTATATAATTTATCAGTAGCAGCAAATCTAAGAAAAAAACTCACAAGCAAATAAGGAAGGATAAATGCATAAATTTTGTTCTATTTGCAGTATGATGCATCAACAAGTAAAAGCCAAAAAACATTTAGGCCAACATTTTTTAAACGATGAGCAAATTGCTTTAGATATTGTTGAAGCATTTATGAGTAAATGTACTGTACCTACTGTGCTTGAGATAGGCCCAGGCACAGGTGTATTAACCAAGTACTTATTACAAAAACCTATTGATTTGCATGCCATTGATGTTGATGCCGAATCGATTGTTTTTTTAAAGAAAAACTTCCCCAAACTATCGGATAATCTTATTCAAGGAGATTTTTTGTGTATTAATATTCCAGATTTATTTAAAGGAGAGTTTGCCATTATTGGAAACTTTCCTTACAATATATCAACCCAAATAGTATTTAAAATTTTAGAAAACAGAGACCAAGTTCCTTTAATGACAGGTATGTTTCAAAAAGAAGTAGCTGAACGAATTTGTGCTGGTCCGGGTGGCAAGGAGTATGGAATTTTAAGTGTATTGGCTCAAACCTACTATCATTTAGAGTATCTTTTTACCGTTCCAGAACATGTTTTTATACCACCACCAAAAGTAAAATCGGGTGTAATGCGCATGATAAGAAAAGATGTTGCCCCAGAAATTAATGAAAAAATGTTATTTAGGGTGGTAAAAGCCGCATTTAACCAACGAAGAAAAAAATTAAGAAATGCAATTTCACAATTTGGTGTTGAAGATGCTATTTTGCAACCCTCTGGTTTTTCTGATAAACGTGCAGAACAACTTAGTGTAACCGATTTTATTGAACTTACTAACTTGGTTATTAAGCATGGAAACAACAATAATTGATGCAGGATTTATTAAGCAAATAAAACGACTTATTGCGCATGATTTGCTTGATGAACTAGAACTGCAACTTGAGCATATTTACCCTCAAGATATTGCGGAATTAATAGATAAACTTGATACAGACGAGGCCAGGCAGTTAATATTTTGTATTGAAACAGAAAAGGCGGTGAAAGTTTTGGTTGAACTGCAAGATGATGTGCGTGCAAAATTTTTGGAAACTTATAAACCAAAAGATATTGCAGATAAGTTTGTGCAACACATGAATAGTAATGATGCCGCTTATATTTTAAATGGCCTTAATACCAAAGATAAAGAAGAAGTTGTTTCCTACTTAACCGATATTGAATTTGCATCTAATTTACTTTCGTTAATGAGCTATGACGAGCATACTGCTGGTAGCTTGATGGCTATAGAGTTGGTTAAGGCTAGTGATACTTGGACAGTGCAACAATGTATTGATGAAATTAGGCGTGAATCAGAAAATGTAGATTCTATTTATGTGGTTTATGTTACTGATAGGTATGAGCGATTAGTTGGTTTAATAACATTAAAAAATCTTATTTTAACAAAACCAGATGCAAAATTGCAAGATGTATCTAACAAAAATGTAATCTCCGTTACAACTTCGGCAGATAGCGAAGCCATTGCAAATTTATTTGATAAATATGATTTAGTTGTGTTGCCAGTTGTAAATGCACTTGGGCAATTGGTAGGTCGTATTACTGTAGATGATGTGGTTGAAGTAATAAAAGAAGAAGCCAACGAGGATTATCAGCTAATGTCTGGTATTACCGAAAATGTTGATGCTACTGATAAAGTTTGGATACTATCTCGTGCTCGATTACCTTGGTTACTTATTGGTTTAATTGGAGGTATTGGATCATCTAGATTTATTCAGATTTATGAAACCACTTTAAAAATACATCCCGAAATGGCATTTTTTATGCCCTTAATTGCCGCAATGGGTGGTAATGTTGGGGTGCAATCATCTGCTATTGTTGTGCAAGGTTTAGCTAATGATACTATAGGTAATCAAAATATTATTGCTAAAATTTTAAAAGAACTTAGGGTAGCATTAATAAACGGATTAATATGTTCGGTACTTTTATTCGCTTATAATGCAATTTTTGCACACTCATACGATTTAAGCATAACGGTTAGTGTTGCACTTTTTAGTGTTATTATTTTCGCATCGGTATTAGGTACATTTATTCCTATGGTTTTGCATAAAATGAAAATAGATCCTGCAATTGCAACAGGACCGTTTATCACTACAACCAATGATTTATTAGGTTTGGCTATTTACTTTACCATTGGCCGAATGATGTATACTTCGCTATAACATTTTTAGGCTTATGCAACCATTTATCACAAAATAATTACTAATATATTAAGTAAGCAAAAAATGACAATTAAGGTTTTAATAATTGATGATGTACATGAAATGCTTATTAAGGGTTTAACGGAATTAAATTATGATGTAATCTATCTTCCATTAGCAACCCGAGCAGATCTTTTACACTTGATTACAGAAGTAGATGGTTTAGTGGTAAGAACTAAAACAAATATTGATAAGGAAGTTTTGAATGCAGCTAACAAATTAAAGTTTATTGCTCGCGCTGGTGCTGGGTTAGATAACATTGATGAGGTAGTAGCAAAACAAAAACAAATTGCTGTTTTTAATGCAGGTGAGGCAAATGCTGATGCAGTTGGAGAGCAAACTTTAGGTATGATGCTAAGTTTATTGGCAAAAATAACTAAAGGTAACAATGAGGTTGTAAATGGCATTTGGGATAGAGAAGGAAATAGAGGAGAAGAATTAAGCGGTAAAACGGTTGCAATAATAGGATTTGGTAATACTGGTAAAGCGGTTGCCAAAAAACTATCAGGTTTTGATGTAAAAGTGTTAGCATACGATAAGTATTTAAGCAATTACTCAAACCAATATGCAACTGAGGCAACAATGGATGAAGTATTTGAGCAAGCAGATTTGATAACATTGCATGTACCATTAACTGCCGAAACAAAAGCTATGGTAAACACTAAATACTTGCAAAAATTCGCAAAACCTATTTGGTTATTTAACATGTGCCGAGGCGAAGTTTTAAATACAGTAAATGTTGTTGAAGCATTAAAAAATGGAAGCTTAAAAGGATTAGGACTTGATGTATTAGAAAACGAAAAGTTAAATTCAATGAGCGATGAAGAGAAAATATGGTTTAATTATATCGCATCAAGCGACAAAACGGTGCTTACACCACACGTTGCAGGATGGACAAATCAATCATATTTCAAGATTTCTGAGGTGTTGTTAAAAAAAATAAAAGATATAAATTTAACCTTGTCAGTAAGTTAGGTAGTTTAGTATAGTTAATGCTTTGATTAATTAAATCTAATTACCTTAATTTACCAACTTGTAGGTATTTCATAAAATCGAAAAATTATTAATTAATGAAAAAGGTATACAGTTTTTTAGTTGCGTTAATGGCTCTATGTATTATGGCCAATGCGCAGTCGCAACTGGGCGGACTTCGTGGTAAAATCATCGATAGTAAGACCAAGAAACCAGTTGATTACGCGAGTATCCAGTTAAAACTTAACGGAGTTATTAAAGCTCAAGTTAAGTCGGATGATGATGGTGAGTTTGTTATCAAACCACTTCAACCAGGAGATTACACCTTAGAGGTGTCGTTTATTGGCTATCAAAGTCAATCAATTAGTGGTATTAGTGTAATAAGTGATGCGGATGCTTATCAAAATGTTTCGTTAATGCCGTCTGCTGGCCAAGAGCTGGAAACGGTAGTAATTAAAGCTAAAAAAGTATTGGTTGATCGCGAAGGAAAAGGTGGTGGAACAAAAACTGCCGAAGAGATTATGCGACTACCACAACGTAATGCAAACATGGTAGCAAATACATTTGCTGGTGTTGATGCTAGAGCAGGTGGTACTCCTTCAATTAGAGGTGCCCGTGCTGATGGTACTGCATATTATATTGATGGTGTGCGTATACAAGCTAATAGTAGTATAAACATTCCTCAAAATGCAATTGATCAAATTCAAGTTATTACAAGTGGTACTCCAGCTCAGTATGGAGATTTTACTGGTGGAGCTATCGCCATTAATACTAAAGCGCCATCTCGTAATTGGATGCGTGCATTCGAATATATTACCGCCTCACCATTTTATGGCTGGACAGGTGATAATACCCACTACAACGAATTACAAGGATTTATTTCTGGTCCTATTTTAATTGCCAATAAAGGCAAACAAGATAAAGAAAGAGTATTATTAGGATTCTCATTTGCTGGAAGTGCTGTATACGCAAAAGATGGTCGTTTGCCTGCAGTAGATTTATACCGTGCAAGCGATGCAGCTCAAGCTCGTATTGAAGCAAATCCATTAACAAGAACTGCTACTGGTGGATTTGTGCCATCGGGTGAGTTTTTAACAAAAGGAGATTTAGTTAAAGTAGACCAACGCCAAAATGTGGCTTCTTATAATGCAAATATACAAGGTAACTTTTCTTATCAGCCAACTACTAATATCTCTATTCGTTTAGGATACCAATCTAATTACTCAAGAGGTACTGGATTTAGTTTTGTGCACTCACTTTTAAACTCTGACAATAACCAATTATCACAAGACTTTACTGGTCGTGTAACCGCACAGTTTACTCAAACTTTTACTAAGGCCGACACTGAAGAGAAAGACAAACAAGCTGTTTTTTCTGGTTTTTATTACACCGCTCGCCTTTCATATGAAAGACGTTTCGTAGAGTCGATGAATGCAGATTACGAACGCGATATTTTTAATTATGGATACGTAGGTAAGTTTAAAACTTATAGTACAGATGGCTTTGGTTTGGTAACTAAACAACTTGGTCAAGCGCCAGATTCATTTAATTATGTTGATAAAAACGGACAAGCAAAGACATTGTATACCTCTGCTTACCGCAGAAACTTTGGTACATTTGATACAGCATACACATTCGAACCGCAATCAGGTAATGTACGTTCTAATTATACCCGTTCTATTTACGATTACTATGCATCACAAGGTCAAAGCGTTGGTAGCTTAAGCCAATTACGTGGTTTAGGTGGTTTAACCAATGGCGATAATCCATTAGGTTTATACTCTAATATGTGGGCAAGTCCTGGTTCTGTTCAAGGTGGATATAGCAAAGCGATGTATGAAACATATACATTATTTGTAATGAGTGAAGCATCAGTTGCGCCAAAGAAAAACCCAAAAGCGAAACACGATTTGCAATTTGGTTTTACTTACGAACAACAATTTAGAAGAAGTTATGGTGTTGGAGCTACTGGTATTTGGACATTAATGCGTCAGCAGGTTAACAAACAGTTTGTAGGATTAGACTCTAATAATTATTCATTAAAATTTGATCAATTTGGAAACTTTCAAGATACTGTGATTTTTGCAAATAAAATTGATCCTTCACAACAATCTAATTTTGATAAAAACTTACGTGATAAGTTAATCGCCTCTGGTGAGTTAGATGTATATGGTAACCCAATAACTAGCCAAACTAGATTAGATGTTAACTCATATGCTCCTAATAAATTCTCATTAGATATGTTCTCTGCTGATGAATTGTTTAATAACGGTAACTCATACGTTAGTTACACTGGATATGACCGTTTAGGAAATAGAGTATCTGGAAAGAAAAGTGTAAACGACTTTTTAAATGACCCAGCAAACCGTGCGTTAGGTGCATACCAACCAGTTTATATGGCGGCATGGTTGCAAGACAAATTTGTATTTAAAGATTTAATTGTACGCGCTGGTGTTCGTTTTGATCGTTTTGATGCGAACCAAGTAGTACTTAAAGATCCATATTCATTAGTGCCTATGTATAGTGTTGGTGATGTTCGAGGAGGAGATTTAAAAGGATTAAGTTCATCAATACCTAGTAATATTGGTGATGATTATAAAGTATATGTTGATACTAAAACGCCAAATTCGGCAAATAGGGTAAAAATTACTGGTTTCCGTAATGGCAACGATTGGTACGACAAAAGTGGTAATCCAGTATCAGATCCATCTTCTTTATGGCGTGATGCACAACGTGAAAATAGTGATGTAGAAAATGGTAATATTCCATTTTTAGTAAAAGATGCTGATAAAAGTGGTATTGCTACTCCTACTGCTGCTTCTTTCCGTGATTATAAGCCAGACATTAAAATTTCACCACGTATTTGGTTCTCATTCCCAATTTCTACTACTTCTCAGTTTTTTGGTACATACGATGTATTGGTGCAGCGTCCAACAGAAAGTAATGTAGCCCAAATAGATGATTACTTCTACTTAAATAACCGTAGAACTGGAGTTATAGCTAATCCTGATTTGCGTATGACACAAGTAACAGATTACGAAATTGGTTTCCGTCAACAAATTGGTGATAATTCAGCATTAGGTATAGTAGCTTCATATCGTGAGTTCCGTAACTTAATACAGTTATATCGTTTTGTTGAAGCTTATCCTTTCCCTTATACTTCATTTAGTAATTTAGATTTCTCAACTGTAAAATCATTTAGATTAGAGTATGAGTTAAAAGATTTAGGCAATATCAACTTATCTGCTAACTATATGTTACAGTTTGCTGATGGTACTGGTTCAAACTCTCAATCAAGTAATGCATTAGTACAAGTTGGTTTACCAACGCTTCGTAATATCTTCCCATTAGATTATGATACCCGCCATACATTAAAAGGTACCATTGATTACCATTACCGTTCAGGTAAAGATTATGATGGCCCAATTGTAGCAGGTAAAAAAGTATTAGAAAATGCAGGTATCAACTTCATCTTTAATTATACATCAGGTCGTCCGTACACACAAACGCTAATAGCTATTCCAGAAGTTCAGGGTGGTGTAGTTTCGCGTACACAGGTAAAAGGTACTATTAATGGAGCTAACTTACCTCCGCAATTCTTTATTGACATGAATATTGATAAAAACTTTCTCATTAAAAAAGAATCAATTGCAGGTAAAACAACAGTTTATCGTATACGCGTATTCTTATGGATGCAAAATGTATTAAACGCTGCAAACGTATTGTCAGTATATAAATTTACTGGTTCTGCTTATGATGATGGTTATTTAGCATCACCACAATCAATAGAACAAAAACGTGTTGCAACCAATTCTCAATCTTTTATTGACTTATATAATACCAGAATGGTTAATCCAGGTTCATTCGCTTTACCAAGATTAACTCGTATTGGTGTTTCATTATATTTCTAAAAAAAATAAAACATAGACATGAAAAGTATAAATCAATCATTCCTAAAACTTGCAAAAACAATTGGATTAGCATCTTTATTGTTAGTTGCAGTTAGCCCAGCTCAGGCTAAATACAATGTTGGTATACCAGAGCCAAAAGCGCAGAAGGAGCCAGAAATTAGAGGTAAAATGACAGCCTGTTTGCCAGCAACACAACAACGTGATTTGGACGTAAACAATGTTAGAACTACTATCTTAAATGGTGGTGACATGTGGTGGAATTTAAGTAATGCACGTTACGAAATTCCTAAAATTCAAACTGGCCAAGTTTCTAAACACTCGTTGTTTTCTGGTGCATTATGGATTGGTGGTGTTTCAAACGGTAACTTAAAGTTAGCTGCACAAACCTATCGTCAAAGTGGTAATGATTTTTATCCTGGACCACTTATTAATGGTACTGCATCAGTAACTGCTGATAAGTGTAAAGAGTACGATAAAATCTGGCGTGTTACTTTGCGCGAGGTTGAAGATCTTGCAAATGCTGCAGATATAAATAATTACGAAATTCCTGCTGATATTCTTAGCTGGAAAGGTAATGGCGATGTTGCGGCTGGTGAAGCAGCTCAATTAGCACCTTATTTTGACAAGAATAACGACTTAGTATACAATCCTCTTGATGGTGACTATCCTACATTAAACAATGGTGTAGAAGATGTAAAGAATATTCCTGATATGATGTTGTATATGATATACAATGATAAAGGAAATATACATACTGAAACTCAAGGTGTGCCTATCGGATTAGAGTTGCATACACAATCGTTTGCTTATTCTACTAATGACGAAATTAATAATATGACTTTTTACCGCACTACAATTTACAATAGAAGTAGTGAAACAGTAGATAGTACAGTTTTTGGTCAGTGGGTTGATCCCGATTTAGGTAATTATTCTGATGATTATGTAGAGTGCGATGTTAACAGAAACCTAGGTATTTGTTATAATGGTGATGATAATGACGAAGGTATTTTAGGTTATGGATTAAATCCTCCTAGTATTGGTGTTACCTTTTTTGAAGGTCCACGCAGACCAGATAGTACTGAAATTGGTTTAACTAAGTTTGTTTATTATAACAACGATTGGAGTTTAAATGGTAATCCAAGCAGACCAGAACATTACTGGGGATACTTAAATGGCCGTTGGAAAGATGGTGCTAGTATTACTTATGGTGGTAACGGTAGAGGAGGTTCTGATACGGCTAGTTATATGTTCCCTGGAAATACTGATCCAGCTGGTCGTGCTGCATGGACTGAGCGTACTGCTGGTAATCAACCTCAAGATAGAAGATTTTTACAAACTGCTGGTTCATTTACATTATTGCCAGGTGCAGTAAATCGTGTAACTATTGGTGTTGTTTGGGCTCGTGCTTCAAGCGGTGGTGCTACTGGGTCATTTAATTTATTAAAAGAAGCAAGTGATAAAGCTACTACACTTTATAAAAATAATTTCACCTTAAAAGTAGGCCCTGAAGCGCCTAAATTAGAAATTGTAGAGCTTGATAGAAAATTAGTTATAAAACTATTAAACACTAAATCAATAGAAAGATTTAGTGATACTTTTGCAGGACCTTGTACGCAACCCACCATTTATCAATTCCAAGGCTATCAAGTTTGGCAATTAAAAACTGCTAGTATTCCAAGTGATATTAACGATCCTTCGCAAGCAAGATTAGTAGCTCAGTTTGATATTATTGATGGAGTTCAACGTGTTGTAAATACAATATTTAGCCCAGAATTAGAAGAGAATGTTAAACGCATAATGGTTGAAGGTACTAATGAAGGGATTAAGCATTCATTCGAAATTACTAAAGATTTCTTTGAAACTGGTTCTGATCAAACATTGGTAAACTTTAAAAACTATCATTATTATGTAGTTTCATACGCTACGGCTTCTAATTGTGCAACTGATGCAGACCAGTATTTATCTAGTTCTAAAACATTTGGAGAAGCAAGTTTATCTATATACACTGCTTTGCCACATGATCCAACTCCTTCTGGTACTTCTATTAATAGTGATTATGGTACAGGTTTACCAATTACTATGGTTGAAGGTATTGGTAATGGAGGACAAGTAGTTAAATTGTCAAAATCGTCTATTAATCAATTGATGCAGGCACCTTATTATGCTAAGGAGCGTACCTATATGTCTGGTTTTGGACCAGTAAAGGTTATAGTTGTAGATCCAATTAAGGTTCCTAAAGCTAGCTTTGAGTTGGCCTTACGTGATACATCATCAAATGCTAAGAAAGCAGATACACTTTCACCTCGATATTCACGTTGGACATTGAAAAACTTAACAACTGGTGAAGTAAAACAATCTGATACGACATTAGCTTATGGCAATGAGCAGATATTTAAAGAGTGGGGAATTTCAGTTCAATTGAATCAATCTATTATTCCAGGCGATGCTGAATCACCAGTGGATGAATCTAATGGATACATAACTTCATCAATTTCATTTGCTAATTCTACTGATGAGTGGTTAACTGGTATTACCGATGAGCAAGCTCCATATTTTAGTACACCATTTTATGCTGCTTCATTTAACTGGATTCGTTCTGGTAGTAATGGAAAACCTAATTTCGAAAATCCTGAAACGCACGATTTTGCAATTAGTAAAATTCCAATCGATCCTCGTAAAAACTTCTCTAATATAATTGAAAGTCGTTGGGCTCCTTATGCTCTAGCTTCAAGATGGAGAACTTCTGCCTCAAATAAATTGCCTACTTTTGGTCCTGCTTGGGATGGAGGTTTTGGTAGCTTAGGTAGTGGTTTAGCATCAACGGACAATACGCTTTCAGACTTGCATAGTGTTAAAGTAGTATTAACACGTGATAGAAATATGTGGAGTAGATGTATAGTATTAGAACTAGGTGAGGATAAAAACCTTAATGTTGGTAATGCTGATAAAATGGATATGCGTAAATCGCCATCTGTTGATCAAAATGGATTGCCTGATGGTAGCGGAACTGGTATGGGATGGTTTCCAGGTTACGCAGTTGATTTAGAAACTGGAGAACGCTTAAATGTTATGTTTGGTGAAGACTCTTCATTACCTGGTGAAAATGGAGGTGATATGATTTGGAATCCTACCGCTACTATCCTTAATGCTGGTCGCCCGGTATTTGGTGGTAAGCATTATATTTATGTATTTGGTAAAAAACGGTTTACTATAGGTGCTGGAGGTTCTGCAGTTACTTACAACGGAACCAGATATGATGAGTGTGCTGATTATAGTGCTCGTTTATCTACTATGCCAGGTTCTTATGTCATCAGAAAGCGTCAAGTATTCTCTCAAGCAATGTATACTTCAATGGCTATGTTAAGCCCAGGTTCAGTGTTAAAATCAACTTGGAATAATATTATTCCTAATGATGTTGAAATTAGTATTAATGTAAAACGTCCTTATGCTAGTTTCTCTGTTGATGGATTAGTTGAAAATGATAGTATGCCATTGTTTAGATTTAATACAGATGGTTTTGCAGCTACTGTTGGAGACAAAGCAATTTCAACACGAGCTTTAGATAAAGTAAGTATTGTTCCTAATCCTTATTATGCATACTCGCAGTACGAAGATCCAGGAAACCAACTTGACAATAGGGTTAAAATTACTAATGTACCTTCTAAATGTTTAATTCAAGTTTATACTATGGATGGTGTTGTGGTAAGAACTATTAGAAAAGATGACCCAACAACTACTTATGTAATTTGGGATTTAAAAAATAATGCAAAAGTTCCTATCTCTAGTGGTGTTTATTTAATACATATCAAATCTGATGAGTTAGGTGAAGAGCGTGTTATTAAATGGTTTGGTGTGATGAGGCCTGTAGATTACGATACGTTTTAATAATAATATATAATACCGGAGAGGGTTAACCTCTCCGGACTATCAACAATAAAGTATCCGACATGAAAAAATATATTTTACAAATAATGTCATTAACAGCGCTTTTTGGTGCTGTGCAAGTAAATGCAGGTAATCCCGATCGTGCCGGTGGTGCAGGTGCTACACAATTGCTTATAAATCCTTATGCAAGATCAGCAGGTATGTTAGGCGCTAATACTGCATCAATTCGTGGTATTGAAGCCTTTCAATTTAACATAGCAGGTATGGCTTACACTAAAAAAACTGATATTGGTTTTTCTAGTACTACATACCTTCAAGGTGCCGATGTTTTTATTAATAATTTAACTTTGGTGCAAAACTTAGGTGGCGACAATGTGTTAGGTTTGTCATTAAATTCATTCGATTTTGGTAACATTCCAATAACAACTGTATCACAACCTGATGCTACTTTGGGTACATACTCTCCGCAGATATTAAACATTTCGTTAGCTTATGCTCGTAAGTTTTCAAATAGTATTACGGGTGGTTTAAATGTTCGTTTAATTTCAGAAGGTATTAGTAACGTAGGTTCTAATGGTGTTGGAATTGATGCAGGCGTTCAATACCAAACTTCACTTAATGCAAAAACAAGAACTGTTAAAAAAGAAGATTTTCGTTTTGGTATAAGTGTTAAAAATATTGGGCCTGATATGCAACAAAATGGATCTGGTTTATCTTTTAGATCTGTTAACTCTGCATCAGGTGCAGATAGAAGAGCTTTAATGGGATCTGAAACTTACAATCTTCCTTCGTTGGTTCACATTGGTGCATCATATGATATGCGTTTAGATGGTGAAACTTCAGAAACATATTACCACAAATTAACTGCTCATGGTAACTTTAACTACAATGCATTCTCGGCTAATGTTACCAGTATTGGTTTAGAATATGGTTTTAAAGAAACTGTGTTTTTAAGAGGTGGATATGCTTATCAAGATAATGTTTTAAGTAAAACTGAATATCTTTCTCAATACTTAGGTTTTGCAGGTGGTGCTGGTTTTGTAGTACCAATTAGTAAGAGTGGTACTGTAATCGCTATTGATTATTCTTATGCACCAACCCGTGTATTTAATGGAATTCACAATATAACTATTTGCTTATCGATAGATAACAAAAAATAAGTTTATATTCGTAATATTATTACCATAAAGAAACGCTTCCTTTCTAGGGAGCGTTTCTTTCTTTTTATAACTAATAACAATTTTATATTGATTTATTATGGCTCAATTGAATTATGTGTCAAAAGAAGGATTTGACAAAATGCAAAAGGATTTGTATGAAATGAAATATGTTCAACGCCCTTTTATTTCTAAACAAATTGCTGATGCGCGTGATAAGGGCGATTTAAGTGAAAATGCCGAATACCATGCAGCTAAGGAAGACCAAGGATTATTAGAAGGGCGTATTGCACAATTAGAAGATACTATTACCAAGACTCGTGTTATTGACGAATCGAAACTAAACAATAGCAAAGTAATGATGCTAAGCAAGGTTAAGGTACTTAACTTAGGCACTAAAAAGGAAATGATATATATAATGGTTTCAGATCCTGAAGCAGATTTTAAACTTGGTAAAATTTCTATTAAATCGCCTATTGGTGCTGGTTTAATGGGTAAGGTTGTTGGTGATGTGGTTGAAATTAATGTCCCTGCAGGCCTTATTAAATTAGAAGTAATCGAAATATCATTATCATTATGAGTACTATTTTTTCTAAAATAATTTCGGGCGAATTACCTTGTTATAAGGTTGCTGAAACTGCTGATTATTTAGCATTTTTAGACGTTCGCCCTTTAACCGCTGGCCATACGTTGGTTATTCCTAAGGTGGAGTGCGATTATATTTTTGATATGGATGATGAACAATTTGCAGGATTACATTTGTTTGCAAAAATTGTTGCCAAAGGTGTAAAAGCTGTTATTCCTTGCAAACGAATTGGAGTTGCAGTAATTGGGTTAGAAGTGCCTCATGCCCATATTCACTTGGTTCCAATAAACGAAATTGGAGATTTGAATTTTGATAAAGAGCGGGCACAAATTACACCCGAACAATATCAGCAAATTGCTACTGCTATTAGTAAAGCCATTTTACAAGAAGCATAAACTACAAATGTATTTAAGCCTTAACAAAATTTTGTTAGGGTTTTTTTATTTTACTGGGATTTGCAGTTACAAATGCTTTCCAACTATTGGGCTTTTGTGTATTGCCTTTGCTACTTTTGCTTGTTGGAGAAAGTCCAGTGCCGGTGTTTTGTAAAAAATGGCAATACGCAGCTGCTAGGCCGTCTGTTGCATCTAAAAATTCTGGTGTTTCTTTAAATTTTAATAAGTTTTGTAGCATTAAAGCAACTTGCTCTTTGCTGGCATTGCCATTTCCTGTAATAGATTGTTTTATTTTTTTTGGAGAATATTCGTTAACGGTCATTTCTCTGGTAATTGCAGCAGCAATTGCAACCCCTTGTGCTCTGCCAAGTTTTAACATACTTTGAACATTTTTACCAAAAAAGGGCGCTTCAATCGCTAACTCATCTGGTTTGTATTGATCTATTAATGCCGTAGTTCTTTCAAATATTTTTTTTAACCTTAAACTGTGGTCTTCAAGCTTATTCAATTTTACAATACCTAAACTAATTAAATGAGGTTTCTTCTTTTCAATACCAATTAGCCCATATCCCATCACTACCGTACCAGGGTCGATTCCTAAAATTATTTTATCGTAATTTTTTATCTGCGCTAAGTTGTCCAAAGTTATTATGTTTGAAGTGATTTTAAACCATCAACCCACGCAAGTTACAAAACACTTTGAAAGCTGAACAACCATATATAAAAAAAATAATATTACTTGTTAAATTTGCCTTACTACCAATTACTTTTGGCTTTATTGCATACAAACTATTATACTCCTACGACATAGACACACTTATAAAAGGAATAAAATTTGTTTGGGGGCCTAAATCATATTTACTTATTGCTACCACTACCGTTTTAATGTTTTTAAATTGGACGCTCGAATCCATTAAATGGAAAATGTTGGTACAACGCAGTGAGCCAATTACTTTTATGGAGGCATTAAAAGGAGTTTTGTCTGGTGTTGCGTTTAATATGATTACCCCAAATCAATTGGGAGATTTTTTAGGAAGGGTAATTCATTTAAAAAAACTAGATAAAATACGTGGTACTTTAGTTACCGTAATTGGGCATACTGCACAAGTTATAATGACAGCAGCATTTGGTTTAACTGTGCTTATTTGGTTTTTATTGCAAAAAGAAATTATAACCAATCACTCGGCCGATAGCTTATATATAGTTTTGTTTATACTTACTGTAATTAGTTTAATTGCTTATGTTAATATTGGTTATTTATCAAGGCTTACCATTAATTTTAAAGTAAAAAAATACCTCGATATATTTAATCTATATACACGAGTAGAGTTAATGGAAGTATTATTAATTTCACTGGTACGGTATGTTATTTTTGTTGCTCAATATTATTGTTTATTACTTTTGTTTGATGTAGATGTAACCATGACGCAAGGCATAGCTTGTATTATCGGAACGTTATGTGCACAATCGTTTGTGCCTAGTTTTATATTGATAGAAATTGGCATGCGTGGTGCAAGTGCACTTTGGTTTTTTAGTATGTTTACTGCAGAAATTACTCCTGTACTTCTTACTGCATATTCACTTTGGATTATAAATTTGATGCTGCCGGGTTTGCTAGGTTTAGTATATATTTTAAGATGGAGGCAAGCTAAATAAATATGATATTGTTGACTTATACAGGTGTTATATTGCTTTTGTTTTATGTGTTGCTTATTGGTATTTATTGGATAGGGTGGAGGCTTATTAAACCATTTAAAAATACTACTTCAAATCATCTAAATAAATATAGTATTTTAATTCCTGCACGAAACGAAGCCGAGGTTATCATGGCTTGCATACAATCCATCATCAACCAAAACTATAACCCTAATAATTACGAAATAATTGTTATTAATGATTACTCTACAGATGAAACCCAAACTGTAGTGGAAGCGTTTATTGCTAACAATAAAAACTACCAAATTAAACTGGTAAATATGGTTGATGATGGCAAACAACGAAAACTTAAAAAAGCGGCTATTACAGCAGCAATAGAGCAAGCCATAAATCCATACATTATATTAACTGATGCAGATTGTACCCGCAAGTCAAATTGGTTAAGTACCATTAATAATTTTATTGATGCAAGTGGAAGTAAATTAATTTATGCCCCGGTTGCGTTTAAAGCGAATAATACTTTTGAAAGAATGCAATCACTAGAGTTTGCAGGTTTGGTAGGAATTGGAGCTTCGGCCATTCAATTAAAAAATCCAAACATGTGTAGTGCAGCAAATTTAATTTTCGAAAAGGATGTGTTTAATGAAGTGGGTGGATATAAAGGTAACGATGGTATTGCGAGTGGCGATGATGAGTTTTTATTGCATAAAGTATTTAAACGTTATCCCAATAAAATTAACTTTTTAAAACATATTGATGCAGTTGTTTCAACAACAGCCAATGCATCTATAAAACAACTTGCCGACCAACGCAAACGCTGGGTAAGCAAAAGCACTAAATACGAAAATAGGTATATTACAGCTGTAATGGTTGGTGCATATTTGTTTAATTTTATAGTGGCTTTATTGCTTATTTTAAACTTTAAAACGGGTTTAATTTTACTGTTAGTTAAGATTATTATCGAAGGGCTGTTTTTATTTGATGTGATGCGTTTTTTTAAACGTACTTCTTATTTATTATTATTGCCTTTGGCAGAACCATTTCATATTTTATATGTTTTAATTATTGGTATTTGGGGAAACATAGGAACATATAATTGGAAAGATAGAAAACTAAAATAATTTATGATTGAATCACAATTAACAGATATAGAATACGACATTTTAAATGCAATTTATTTTGTTGAACCTTTTAAGCATATACTAGCAGAATGTAATGCTGCACCAAATATAGTTGCTGATGTTTTAAAACAACTTATTCATAAAAAATATGTTGTAGCCATGCTTTTTGATGACGAAAAAGGCGAATATTCGCGTAGTTTTATTTACGATAGTGATAACATGCATGCCTATGCTTATTTGGCTACAAAAGAAGGATTGATGGCGCATAATAGTAAATAGATGATGGATTTTCAGGAGTATAAAGATGCATATGGCTGGTTGTATAGATTAGAAAATCGAATTGATTTTTCTGTTATTCCTAATCCTATTGAAAAATATAATTATCCTGAACAGTTATATAAATACTTCGCTTTGAATGACAATTCAATTTCTGCACTTGAAAATGAGTATTTATTCGCTTCAGATAGATGGTTGTTAAATGACCCATATGATTGTCATTCGAATATCATTGATTGGGATGGATTCCATATTGAGCAAAAGGTTAAGTTGTCAGAGGTCTATAAAAAATTTATAAAAGAAAATGCTAATGGCAATTCTGAATTGCTTGAAATGATTGACCGACCATTTAAAGATTTTAGTAGAGAATTGAAGGAATTAGTAGTTCGGGACTACTATGCCCAAATTGTTTC
>JAUCCO010000006.1:0-51769 GCA_034676125.1 Bacteroidia bacterium | reverse complement strand
CTTACCTACACCAGGACTTCCTGAGTCGTTTAATGTATTAATGCACGAGTTAAGAGGTTTAGGTCTTGATGTTACACTTGAATAATTACAGAGAGCAACTATATGTCAAAGAAAGATATAAAAATCAAAAGTAATTTCACCAAAATCCGTATTGGTTTAGCTTCGCCAGAAACTATTTTAACCAAATCGCATGGTGAGGTAACCAAACCCGAAACAATAAACTACCGCAGTTTTAAACCAGAAATGGGCGGTTTGTTTTGCGAAAGGATTTTTGGTCCTATTAAAGATTACGAGTGTCATTGTGGTAAATACAAACGTATTCGCTATAAAGGCATTGTGTGCGACCGTTGCGGAGTAGAAGTTACTGAGAAAAAGGTAAGACGCGAACGCATTGGCCACATTAACCTTGTGGTGCCAGTAGCACATATCTGGTATTTCCGCTCGTTGCCAAATAAAATTGGCTACTTGTTAGGTATACCTACAAAAAAATTAGACATGGTGGTATACTACGAACGTTACGTAGTATGCCAACCAGGTATTAAAAACAACGATGGTGCTCAGATGTACGATTTGATAACTGAAGAAGAATATTTAGATATTCTTGATACGTTACCAAAAGACAATCAGCATTTGGATGATGAAGATCCTAATAAATTTATCGCCAAAATGGGTGGTGATGCATTATGGTTTTTATTATCACGCATTAACCTTGACAACTTAAGTTTCGACTTACGTAACAAGGCTAGTAACGAAACATCGCAACAACGTAAGCAAGAAGCTTTAAAGCGCTTAAAAGTTGTTGAAGGTTTCCGTGCAGCGCAAGAGAATGGTGAAAATCGCCCTGAGTGGATGGTAGTAAAAATATTACCTGTAATTCCACCAGAATTACGTCCATTAGTGCCACTAGAAGGTGGTCGTTTTGCAACATCAGATTTAAATGATTTATACCGTAGGGTAATTATACGTAACAACCGTTTAAAACGCTTAATGGAGATTAAAGCTCCTGAAGTGATTTTACGTAACGAAAAACGTATGTTACAAGAAGCGGTAGATTCATTGTTTGATAATACAAGACGTGTAAGCGCAGTAAAAACTGAAGGTAACCGTCCTTTAAAATCATTAAGCGATATGCTTAAAGGTAAACAAGGCCGTTTCCGTCAAAACTTATTGGGTAAGCGTGTTGATTATTCAGGCCGTTCGGTTATTGTGGTTGGTCCAAACTTAAAATTACATGAGTGCGGTATACCTAAAAACATGGCAGCTGAGTTATTCAAGCCATTTATTATCCGTAAATTATTAGAGCGTGGTATTGTAAAAACAGTAAAATCTGCTAAGAAATTAGTGGATAGAAAAGAAGCTGTTATTTGGGATATTTTAGAAAATATCTTAAAAGGACATCCAGTTCTATTAAATCGTGCTCCTACCCTACACAGGTTAGGTATACAATCATTCCAACCTAAATTGGTAGAAGGAAAAGCAATTCAACTTCACCCATTAGTTTGTACTGGTTTTAATGCGGATTTTGACGGTGATCAGATGGCTGTTCACGTTCCATTAGGAAATGCAGCAATTTTAGAAGCGCAAGTATTAATGCTTGCTTCACACAACATTTTAAACCCTGCAAACGGAGCGCCTATCGCGGTTCCTTCTCAGGATATGGTGTTGGGTCTTTATTATATTACAAAAGACCGCAAATCAATTGTAGAAAACCCAGTAAAAGGCGAAGATTTAGTATTTTATAGTGCTGAAGAAGCGATGATTGCTTTTAACGAAAAGCGCGTTGATTTGCATGCAATTGTAAAATGCCGTGTAATGGTTAGAGAAGGTGGCGAGTTAAAATCAAAATTGATTGAAACTACCATGGGTCGTATTTTATTTAATATTGTAGTACCAGCTGATTATGGTTACATAAACGAACTTTTAACTAAGAAGAGTTTACGTGATATTATTGGTAGCATTATTAAAGAGTGCGGAATGGATGTGGCAGCAAAATTCCTTGATGATATTAAAGAATTAGGTTACCATTATGCATTTAAAGGTGGACTTTCATTTAACTTGAAATATGTAATGATTCCGAAAGAAAAGGAAGCATTTGTAAAACAAGCAATGGATGAGGTTGATGATATTTGGAATAACTATAACAATGGTTTTATTACCAACAACGAACGTTATAACCAAGTAATTGATATTTGGACTCGTATTAACTCGCGTTTGGCCGACACTGTTTTAAAACAATTAAAAGAAGATCGCCAAGGATTTAACCCAATTTACATGATGTTAGATTCGGGAGCGCGTGGTTCTAAAGAGCAAATTCGTCAGTTAGGTGGTATGAGGGGATTGATGGCAAAACCACAGAAAAACTTAAGTGGTGGTACTGGTGAGATTATCGAGAATCCTATTTTATCTAACTTTAAAGAAGGTTTATCTGTAATTGAATACTTTATCTCAACCCACGGTGCTCGTAAAGGTTTGGCCGATACAGCGTTAAAAACAGCGGATGCGGGTTACTTAACACGTAGGTTGCATGATGTGGCTCAAGATGTGGTTGTAAACGAACCAGATTGCGGTACCTTACGTGGTATTGTAATGAATGCACTAAAGGATAACGAAGAAGTTGTAGAAACTTTATACGAACGTATTTTAGGTAGAACTAGTTTACACGATGTTATTGATCCATTAACCAACGAAGTTTATTGCAAAAGTGGTGATACTATTACCGAAGAAATTGGTACAAAAATAGAAGAATCGCCAGTTGAACAAGTTGAAATTCGCTCGGTATTAACCTGCCAATCTAAATATGGTGTGTGTGCTAAATGTTATGGCCGTAACTTGGCTACATCTCGCATGGCACAACGTGGAGATGCAGTAGGTGTAATTGCAGCGCAATCAATTGGTGAGCCTGGTACACAGTTAACTTTACGTACATTCCACGTGGGTGGTACTGCATCAAACATTGCAACCGAAAGTGAAATGAATGCCAAATTTGGTGGTTTGTTAGAGTTTGAAGAAATTAGAACTACTACAACAAATACAGAAGAAGGCAAAGCTGAGGTAGTAATTGGTCGCCAAGGTGAGGTGCGTATTTTAGACGAAAAAACTCGCGTTACTATTATTACTGTAAATATTCCTTACGGAGCACATTTGCATGTAAAAAATGGACAAAAAGTTGACAAAGGTGCTTTGTTATACGCATGGGATCCATACAATGCGGTAATTATTAGTGAAGCTGCGGGTAAGGTTAAATTCGAAAACATTATCGAAAACGTTACTTTTAAAGAAGAAAGTGATGAGCAAACTGGCCACAAAGAAAAGGTAATTATAGAATCGAAAGATAAAACTAGAATTCCTTCAATTGTTGTAAGCGACAAAAAGGGAGAAAACGCTAAAGAGTATAACATCCCAGTTGGAGCGCACATTGTAACTGAAGAAGGAGCTACTGTAACTCCTGGACAAATTTTAGTAAAAATTCCTCGTGTGGTTGGTAAAACCCGTGATATTACAGGAGGTTTACCACGTGTAACAGAATTATTTGAAGCACGTAACCCATCAAACCCTGCGGTAGTAACCGAGATTGATGGTGTGGTAACTTTTGGTGGTATTAAGCGTGGTAATCGTGAGGTGATGATTACATCAAAAGATGATGAACAAAAGAAATACATGGTGTCGTTATCAAAACACATTTTGGTGCAAGAAAACGATTTCGTGAAAGCTGGTTCTCCTTTATCTGATGGTGCAATTAGCCCGCAAGATATCTTACGTATCGAAGGTCCTTTAGCTGTACAACGTTATATCTTAAATGGTATACAAGAAGTTTACCGTTTACAAGGTGTAAAAATCAACGATAAACACATCGAAACTATCGTGCGTCAAATGATGCAAAAAGTAGAGGTGATTGATGCTGGTGATACATTATTCCTTGAAGGCGAAAACGTAGACCGTTGGACATTTAAAGAAACCAATGATTGGATTTTTGACAAGAAAGTTGTGGTTGAGCCAGGTGATTCAGCATTAAAAGCAGGTCAAATTGTTAGCGTTCGTAAATTACGTGACGAAAACTCTATGCTAAAACGTAAAGCTTTAACATTAATTGAAGCACGTGACGCAAACCCTGCAACTGGTGCTCAAATCATTCAAGGTATCACACGTTCGTCACTAGGTACACATAGTTTCTTAAGTGCTGCTTCGTTCCAGGAAACAACTAAAGTATTAAATGAAGCTGCTATCTCGGGTAAAGTAGATCACATGTTAGGCTTGAAAGAGAATATCATTGTAGGACACTTAATACCAGCAGGTACAGGTTTACGCGAATACGAAAAATTAGTTGTAGGATCTAAAGAAGAATACGAAATGTTAATGGCTTCAAAAGGCTAATAACAAATAATATCAATAAAAAAGAGCTGTCTTAAATGAACAGCTCTTTTTTTTGTTTTTTTTACAGAATAGGCAAATAAATTAATTTATTATTCTTGATTAATTAATTTATAAATACGATTATTGATGCTTCTAAATTAATAGTCTTATGAAATATTTATTCTTTACTCTAACCGTATTATTATTATTCCAATCACAGGCACAGATAAAGGCCAGCCAAATAAACGATATTGGTGTTAGTTCAATTGATTCTCCATCAAACAATTTTTGCGGTAATACACAAAACATATATGTAAGCGTTACTAATTATGGGAATACCCCTATTGATAGTTTCTTTATAAATTGGAGTTTAAATGGGGTTATACAGCCCTCTCAAAAAAAAATAAGAGCCATAGATACATTAGGTGGCATAGCGGACAACAGCATCAGCGTATATCTTACAAATTACACCTTTACAATAGGCGTTTATACAACAATCAAAGTATGGACATCACTCCCTAATAATAAGGCCGACAGTAATAGCTTTAACGATACAACAACCGCAGTTAAAACACTCACTATGATGAGTGGCATATATACTGTCAATCAATCAATTTATGCAGCCAATAATTTCAGAAATATAGACAGTGCACTGATTGCATTAAACAGCTACGGTGTTTGTGGCCCTGTTACAATAAATATTGCCAACGGTAACTATACAAGAATCACTAGTCTTACAATTGGTAATATTGCAGGAGCGAACCATATTAATACAATTAATATCACAGGGTCTAATAGAGACTCTTGCATTATATCAAGTAGTGTTACCAATACTGCAACAATACTATTAAATCAATCAAAATATATTAAAATAACCAACCTTACAATAGCCAACTCTTCAAGCTTAAATTCGGTTGCTATTGCTGTTGTTGGCACCAGTAACAAAATCTCTATAACAAACTGTAAGCTAATACTACCTGTTCTTTCGGGAAGTTCAACCATTGGGAGTGCAATTAATTTTACGGGTTCAATCAATGGGATATCGCTTGCTGGATGTGCGGCAGATAGTATATTAATTGACAGCAACATAATTATTGGTGGCGGATATGGCATCACTTTCACTGGTAGCATGAATACGAGTAATAATCGAAACATCAAGGTTACAAGAAATATCATTATTCAGGTTAATAGACTGGCCATATCAATAATCAGAGTTTATAACGCAGTTGATATTAGCAAAAATAAAATTGAGATGAACTACAGCTCAACAGCAGCAGATGCAATATCATTTTTAGACAACGTCAATAGTTCGTTAACCTCTCACAAAATTACACAAAATAAAATTTATCATTTCACCAAAATTGGTATCAATTGTACCAACCATATCACAACATCCTCTTTAGTTGCACCAACAATTATTACAAATAATTTAGTTGTTGGCTATTCATTGAGCAATGATATTAAAGGTATGTTCATCACATTCGGTGGTAACGGCTCAAATGCCATGATATTCCACAACACGGTAATAATAAAAAACAACCAAAACCTTGGACTACCATATTCAGAGAATTTTGCAGCAATTGAGACCTCTGGCTCTAATACGGCACAAATAAAAAATAATATTTTTATTGCAAATGGAGGAAGCGTTTTACCTGTTAAACTTGGTTCTAATTTATTGGAAAACTATATAAATAACAACATTTACTATAACAAAAATCCTGATGGCTGTTTGATTACTATAGGAGGTTCTTTAAAATACTACTCAACAAACTACTCAAGTAAAACTATCGGGGGCGATTCTTCGTACAATTTTTTCCCTCCATTCATTGATACATCATCTACGCAACTGAATTTCAGACTGAGCCATAATTGCTTATTGAGTGCACAATCGTCAACAATAGCAGAAAGAGATCTTGACGATACTCTTAGAACCTTACAACCAACAATTGGAGCCTATCAATCGATTGTATCTTTGAATAATTTGAGTCCGCTTAGGGTAATTAATTTATCGCCAATATACAATATACCTGTAGAATTGGGTTACCAAGATATTAAATTTACCGTTATAAACTCAGGAAGCAATAATATAGCAACATACAAAGCTGCGTACAGTATCAATCATAACCAACCGATTATTACAACAAGAAATAACTTACTAGTTCCATGTGCGATAGATACAGTGGTTTTTACTGGAGTAAATAGAGCCAATATCCAAGCAGAGCAAAACATTTCTTTTTACACCTTCAACCCTAACAATACTGCAGACCAAGACTTAAGCAGTGACACCATTAAATTAACCATAAAATCTTCATTAAAAGGGAACTATAGTATTGGTGGTACCAATGCTGATTTTAGCTCACCTCAAGAAGCCGTAGCAAAACTATTAGAAGTTGGTTTAAGTGGCAATGTTACATTTTTGTTAAACGCTGGTAACTATACTGGGCAGCTTATAATTGATGGAAAAATTAAAGGCATTTCTGACACCTCAACCATTACATTTGATGGTATTAATCCTGATTCGGCAACATTAACGGCAAGCATAACAAGTGGACCAGTAGTGCTTTTAAACAGACAAAGCTTTATTACTTTTAGAAATTTGCGTTTGGTTAACACCTTGATTGGTGATGGAATTGAAATATATGGTACGCAATCCGATATAATTTCTTCAATAAAAATTATTAAATGCAAAATAGAACTTCCAATTTTATCTTCAATCTCTGCAAGTGTTGGCATAGAGGTGTTGGGCGCCATGGGTTCTGGCAATATTAGGAGTTGGGCTAGTGATGTGACCATTGATAGTAATATTGTTACTGGAGGTAGTACAGGTTTTGCGATGAGTGGAAGTTCAAATCCTATTTACAACAAATCGATTTTAATCAGGTACAATCAATTCTATAGGTTAAATGGTGGAGCAATTGGTTTAACTTATATTTACAACCCCATAAAAGTTGAAGGAAATGTTATTGATTTACTCACTAGTATTGGATATTTTGGTAGCACGGGTATAAACTTTGCCGATAACGTGAACACAAGCTTAACTAACTCTCACATAATTAGTGGTAACAGTATAAAAAACTTCAGGTATATCGGTATAGTCATTAAAACTACAAGTAGTGGGTATAACTTTGCTAGAACCTATGTTTTTAATAACGAAATTATCAGTGCACGACACTCCTCTGTTAATTGTGGAATTGAAATAAACCAAAGTATTAACTACAACTCGCCCATTGTTTTAAACCACAATACGATTGTTATAAATGGCTTGAGCACTTTAACATCTACAGGTGCCCTTAGTGCTATTAACTCAAGTTTAATTACAGTTAGAAACAATATATTTATTGTAAATGATGGTGCGTATTATCCGCTTTATCTAACCGGTACTCAAACTAACAACAATGTTAATTTAAACTTGTACTATAATAGTAAATCAACTCAACTTGTATACAGACAAGGTTTGACCTTTAATACGAGCAATTATAGGACTTTTGCAGGCGGAGGCGATTCATCATTTAATAATATCCCCCCATTTGTTGGAACAGCAGAATCAACCATTGATTTACGACTTACAAACAAATGTATTATTAAAACTTTAAGGTCATCTGATGTATTATTAGATATTAATAACAACATACGAGACAGTATCACGGGAATAGGCGCTCACGAAGTTGTTAGCACTCCTAACAATATTCAATTAGAGGAAATTTTAAGTCCAAAGACAGGCCCTTTGCTTTCTACAGGGATAAACGAAGTGAAACTTCTTGTTAGAAATATCGGTACAAACACAATAAACCAATATCAGACAGGATATTATTTTAACAGTGACAGTTTAATATTAATTAATAAGCCGAGTAATGTAAGTTCTTGTGGTATTGATACAGTAGTTTTTGGCACTACACAAATAAACTTAAGAGCAACAAATACACTAAAAGCATTTATTTCTGCACCCAATGGTATAATTGACTCTCTTAACTCTGACGATACTTTAAGCTACAATTATTCACCTAAACTAAACGGTGTGTTTACTGTTGGAAATCCAACAGCCGATTTTAACACTTTGAGTCAAGCAATGAGCTGTATAAAAACGCAGGGAATGTCGGGTAATGTAACCTTTGCAATTCTTCCCGGAGTATATAATGAAGCTGTTAGTTTAACTGGCCCAATTAACGGATTAAATTCTAAAGCGAGCTTGACAATAGATGGAAACTCTTCGAGCTTGGTGAATCTAATTGCTGACACATCTGGTCCTGCAATAAAAGTTGATCAATTGAGTTATATCAAAATTAAAAATGTTTCCATAACAAACAGAAAAGCCGGAGTAGGCATTGCGATTATTGGAAGTACCGCAAACAAAAATGGAACAGGTATTGAAATATCTAAATGTAAAATTACACTTCCTGCGCATAATCTAGCAGCTACCGAAGGTAAAGTGATAAACATAACAGGTGCAATTAATGGCTTGCTAACCACTGCTGTGAGATTAGATTCACTTAACATAGATAGCAACCACATTAGCGGGGGCGGTATGGGTATAACATTGGCTGGGTTATCAGATATACTAGGGAATAGGAAATTGGAGTTTACCAACAATTTAATCGACAGTTGTAACCATATCGGAATAAATATTTTTAATGTATATAACCCACTTCTTGTAAGGTCAAATCGTATAGAATTGAATGTAAGAGACTCTGCAAGCTATGGTATTCTTTTAACCGGTAATAAAATTTCAAGTGGCTTACATATATTAGACAAGAATCAAATATACAACTTCGGTCACACAGGTATAAGATATGATAATAATTCTAGTAACAACACAGCCAACAATTCAATTACAAATAATATTGTGGTGAGTGCGCTCGCTTCTGTTGGTAACAATAGTGGCGTGTATGGCATCAGGGCATCATTTTCACCTTCGATAATAGGCCGCGCAGATATTTTACACAATACAATAGTAATGAGAGGCGCCTCAACTGCGCAAACAGGTAGCCTTCATACGGTATATAACTCCTCTCAATTCAATGTAGCCAACAACATTTTATCGGTATTGAGCGGTGGTTATTGTGCAATGTCAATAGATGATCAAAACTCAGGAGGATACGTTAATGAAAATGTTTACTATATTAAAGATGCTGAACCAGGTCGAGTGTTGATTATAAGAGGAGTAAAGGAGTTTAGTGCTTTGGATTATAAGGTTAACGAAGGAGGAGGACAATATTCAACAAATAGTTCACCATACTTTAATAATGCATTGGATTTTATACCTAACCTAAGCATCAACAGAGGATGTGATATTTTTTGCGGCTACCAAACAACTCAAACTACACATGATGTATTTGGGGTGGAGAGAAATGAATACCCTACGGTTGGAGCAATTCAAACGGTGCCTAAAAATCTAACTTCAGTTTCCATGCAACCTTTTTCTGTGCCTGTTTCCACAGCCTCTCAAGACTTAAAGTTCTACGTTAGAAACTCATCAACAGACACCATACACTCATATTCATACGGGTATATTCACAATAATAATCCAACAATTATAGCGAACAAAACCAAAACATTAATGCCATGTGCCGTTGATACGGTAACTTTTACGGGAGTTACACGGCCTAATTTAATAACCCGAAATTTATTTAAACTTTTTATAAACTTACCCAACACGCCCATTTATGATGACACTTTAGATAGAGAAGTACATACTGCATTATCGGGTACATATACAATTGGTAATAACGGAGGATATTTCAGCTCATTTGAAAAAGCCTTATCTTCTATGAAATCATCAGGTATTATAGGGCCTGTGGTATTTGATGTACAAAGTGGCGTTTATAATGAACGTGTTAATATCTCAGGACCATATTGGGGGGCAGATAGTGTCAATACAATAACTTTTAGAGGAACTAATCCCGAAAATACAATCATTACTTATGACGCCTTGCCTGATTATCCGATTGCTGTAAGTGATGTACCCCACATAACACTTAAAAATTTAGGCGTAACTTCTACTAGTATCGGATGCATTATTGTTGCAGATAAAGGAGCTCCTTCTCCCAAAAAAGCAAACATTTTGGTGCAAAATTGCCATCTTAAATTACCATTTGGATTAACAGGTAATGCTATAAACATAGATAATAGTGGTTCTGGTTTTAATTATGATACACTTCGTATTGATAGTAACAAAATTGTTGGAGGAACCACCGGAATTTTAGTAAAGGGTGTTTATCAACGATCAGCCAATAGATACAATTTAATAAGCAATAACATAATTGATAGTTGTAAATCAACCGGCATAATGATTACAGATGTTTCGAACCCGATAACAATTTCTGGTAATAACATCACCTTGTATGGTTCAAATACCTATGGCATCAACATGAGGTACAAGACAGATGGACAACCTCTACAGCCGCAGCATGAAAACAGGGTAATTAACAATAAAATACAAAACTTTACTCAATTAGGAATCCAAGTTCGAGTAACCGGAGACTATAACCGCTCCTATGTAACTGTAACTAATAATAGCATAGCAAGCGCAATAGAGAATGAACCAAACAGTACTGATGTAAAAGGCATGGAGGTATATGTTTATGGATTTAGCAGTCCACACAGTTTGGTTGCTCACAACACCATTGCCATGCAAGGCCTATCAACAAACTCACAAAGCGCTGCACTAAGATTGGATTTAGAAGGTTCTGTTGTTAAAAACAATATTCTAGCTGTTTTTAGTGGCACTTATTTACCAATATCATTAACAGGTTTTGGTTCGGCTAATTATACAGACCATAACCTTTATTATAACGGAAGTAACAATGGTCCAAGATGGCTTGGGCGTTACGGCATAATCAATTACGATAGTTCTAATTTTAAAAATAATTACCTTGGTGATTCTAGTTTTACAGTAAAACCTTCGTTGGTTGACAGAAAACATTTACCGGCTAACCTTGCATTGGCCGATTATTGTGCCATGAACTATGGAGTTAATCTTGGCAACCTCGTACCGTATGACATCCACAATAAACTTAGAGGAACCCTTCCTTGTATGGGTGCATATGAGTTTACTAAAGTTGCTAACAATATATCGGTAAGTGAATTAATTTCACCGACAGAAAGTGATTTGTATCCGACAGGAAAGCATGATGTTAAAGTTAGTTTTATAAATTCTGGCACAACTGTAATTAACCAATATCAAGCTAACTACAACAATAATAACGGTGCTGTTTTATCCAAAACTATATCTAAAAACCTTGCTGTTTGCCAGATTGACACAGTGACATTTACTGGTAACGAAATGATTAACTTACGACTTACTAATTTAATCACGGCATACGCTAGTAGCCCTAATGGACTCTTAGATAATCAGAGAGATGCCGACACTACACATCTCACTCTTTTACCAACCATGGCAGGCGAGTTTACTATAGGAAAAGACTCATCGTCAGACTTTAAAAATATAAAAGAAGCCACCGAAAGACTGAAAAGAGGGGTTATGGGAGCGGTAAAACTTAGAATCAAATCAGGAATCTATACGGAGTTTGTTAACTTAGGCTCTACTCGTGGAGCATCAAAAACAAATAACATTACTTTTACCTCATACAACTCTCAGGTAGACTCTGTAAAGATATACCCTGACTACAGTCAGCAATATCTACAATCAGGAACTGCTTTAATTACATTTAACACCAATGCTAACTTTTATACCTTCGATAAGGTTACATTTTTAAGTAATGGAAATCCTGTTTCTCACATGATAAAGTTAACAGGAACTTCATCTTTTGACACGATTAAAAATTGTAAGGTAACCCAACCATATCAAACGGTAAGCATTCCTACCTCACCAACCGCCATTGTCGGGGAAAACTATTCGGGTAATGGCTTTTGTTTAATTGGAAATGAAGTTTCCGGTGGATATTACAGCCTTGGATTTATTGGTGTAAGTAGAAGCAATCCAATAAAAAATCTTGTAATTGATGGAAACACCTTTTCAAATTTTTATTCCTTATTCCAAAACTATAGATTTGGCAATGGAGGGCGATTTTCCAATAACACAGTCATTCAAAACCAATTAACGTATGGCATCCACCATACTTTTGATAAACAAGACTCCGGGTTTCAGGCAATTTCCAACTCTTTCATTACATACCCCGGCAAACAAATGGTAATTGAATTTCAAGATAGCAAAAACGCCCCTAACAATAAATGTATTATTGCTAATAATACGCTTACTAATACAAACACCTATTTTAGATTGGGAAGCGGTAGTACGAATATGGACGTTGTTCATAATACGGTAGGCAGCGTTGATGTATTTAATTCATCAATGCAAAACATTAGGATACTCAACAACCTGATTTCAGGGTTATATTCGTTTTCATCCTCAAATCTCAACGGTATAATATCAGATTTTAATTCAGTTCAATCGTATTATGTAAACAGTGTCAATTTAAGCCCGTCACAGTTTAAAACATTATATAAACCACAAGAAGCAAATAGTGTTAGTGGCGCAACAGGTTTAATTAGTAGCAGCGATCCTAGGCCAGACACCGCAAGTTCGAATAGTTGGATATTAAATGGAACCGGAACCCATATTGGATATACGCTTAATGATAAAATTGGAGTTTCGCGACCTCAAACATTTATTGAAGGGGCTCCTGATATTGGAGCATACGAGTTTACTCCAACATCCACCCCAAATCCACTTAATATCATCAATATTGGTATTAACAAAGCTGCATTTTTATTGGGAACAGATACAGCAGCAAAAATTGAATGGACTGGAAACTTACCAATATCTAGCCTAGTGGGAAAGGTATACACAGGAAGCTATCCTCCTAATATCAATCCTAATAATCAACCAAGTTTAAATATGTACTGGGATTTTTCTGCTGCAAATGGTACATACAGCTATGACATTAGTTTGTACTATCGTAATCCATTACGTGGCTCAATTCCCCTCCTATCAAACATGATTGGCGCGAAAAACATCGGTCTAAATCAATGGACGTTTTTCCAAGGCAACAATGTTATTGTGGACTCTACAAATGGAATATTAACCATAAAGGGCTTAAACGACTTTTCATTACTAACAGGAACTGACCTATTCAACCCGCTACCAGTATCATTGGTTGAGTTCAAAGGTAAAGAAGTGAACAAAAATGCACTATTACAATGGACTACAGCTCAAGAAAAAAACGTATCACACTTTGAAATTTATGCATCATTAGATAACCTAATTTATAAGCAAATAGGTAAAAATATCAAGGCAAAGGGGAATGTAACAACAGCTACTACATACAACTATACTGACAATGATATTTTTAAACAAAATTCTAGTTGTTCGTATCGTTTAAAAATAGTAGATTTAGATGGAAAATACACTTGGAGTAATGTTGTACTTTTAAAATCAGAAGAACAAAAAATGGATAACCTTGTTATTTATCCGAATCCATTTAAGAAAAGTATTTCGATTTATTTACCTGAGACCATGCCAACAGAATTATTAATAACAGATGTAAGTGGTAAAATAATTTACGAAAAACATTTAATCTCAGAGAGTAACCTTATAACAATTGATGATCTTGTTAATTTAGAACATGGTATTTATTTCATCAGTATAAAACAAGACAAACAAATATTTAATAGAAAGCTTATTAAAAACTAAACAAATGATGAGATGAGATTAGAAACAACTAATCGCATCGAACTAAAAACATAAAACATTACCTTTTTAAAAAAATATTAACAAACATATCATGGAAAACAACCAAGACAACCAATTAAATATAGAACTAAGTGAAGAAATGGCCGAAGGCACATACAGCAACTTAGCTATTATAACACACAGCAATGCAGAGTTTGTAGTTGATTTTATACGTGTAATGCCAGGTGTGCCCAAAGCAAAAGTTAAATCGCGCATTGTACTTACACCACAACATGCAAAACGACTATTATTAGCACTTGGCGATAATATTGTAAAATATGAAGAACAAAATGGCACAATAGATTTGCATGAATCGCCACCCTTTCCAATGAATTTTGGCGGACCAACCGCACAAGCATAACACATAAAAAAAACAGCCGTATCAAAAAATGATGCGGCTGTTTTTGCTATATTGAATGTTAAAATATGTACCTGCAAATAAGTACTTTATATAAAATTTAATTGAATGGCGGTACAAATAATCAACCAAATCATTTTATTATTAAATTGATTACAAATTGTAAATTTATTTGGAGCTTACAAAAACCTTTGTAAAGTTTGATAAACTAAATTACTACTCAAAAAACATAGGCTTAATTAAATTTATAACCAACGACAACCAAACCTACAAACATGTAAAATATCATATCAACCAATAAAATATATATCCATCATGAAAACAATTACACAAATAGTTAATATTTTTTTGATAAGCACAGCAATATTTTTGCTGCATAGTTGCGAAAAACCAAAGAGTGAACCTATATCTTGCACCAACAACACCATGCTTTTACCCCAAATGGCTAAAGACTATTTTTTGTTTAAAGATGGTAGTTATTGGGTGTACCAAAATATCATCTCCAAACAAATTGATTCAGTCTATATTGTTGAATTTAAAAATTGGACAGGCGATAATAATATATTTAAAAATGGCAATAAACTTACAAAATGTTACGAATGCTATGAATATCGGGTGTTTTCTAGTAATACAGTTAATCATCGAATTGGTTTATTTCCTCTTTTACCCGATAATAGCATAGATTTTAAAAATCAAATTTTTAATATTAATGAGATTAACTCAATAACAGGGCAACTGTACCCAAGAATAGAGTTTGAAGGCAATTCATTACTTGATACAAATTATGTATTAAATGGATCTGTGCAAATTATTGACTTTTTAACAATTGATACATTTGAATTCTCAAATGTGATATATCTTAAAAACCCAAATGGTGGCATTAATTGGACTATAAATAGTTACTACGCTCCCAATATTGGCTTAATCAAATTCACCACTAACGATAACCAAACCTACGAACTTATAAAATACCACATCAATCAATAAAATCCACAATAATCATGAAAACAATTGTACAAATTACATTGGCGTTTGCCTTGCTATTTGCATGTGCCCAGCAAACCACCGCCCAACAACTAAAAGGGATGAGCCTTGATGAAATTCAAAAACAATTTTCATCGTGTAGCCATAACTCGGCAGGGGCTACCATTAAAATTACCTCCGTTCACGCTGACGTGTCGTCAGTGTGTTGTAAAACAATTTATTTTGATTGTATTCTTTAATCGTTATTTGTGTGAGCATAACTTATTGCATTTTTTAATCTCAACACCAATTGTTACTTTTAAATTTATAAATGAAGTGTATAACTTTTAAACTGAATATAACAACGTACGGCACTTGCGCTTGCTCAGCACTCTCATAAAAGATAAGTAACTTACTATTTTAAAAATAACTAGTATGATAATGAAGATAAAATAATTACATACACATAATAATATTTGATTACCAAAAAGCCTAAGTACAAAAACCTATAGTGCTACTATTCCTTGGTTTCGGGCTTCAATTTGAAATTAATTTTACTGTTCTTAAATGGTTTTATATATTTGCCAAAATCTAAACAACCTTGAATAAAACTATCAATAAATTTCCAGCTGTATTAGTGTTAGCAGATGGAGCCGTATTCAAAGGAACCTCGATTGGTAAAATAGGTACCACAACAGGCGAAATTTGTTATAACACCGGAATGACCGGTTACCAAGAAGTATTTACCGACCCTTCTTATTTTGGGCAAATATTATTACAAACCAATATTCATATAGGAAACTACGGTATCAATACGGATGATGTTGAGTCTGATAATATTAAAATTGCTGGCTTGGTGTGTAAACAGTTTAATGTTCCTTACTCGCGCAAAATGGCGGGAATGAGTGTGCAAGATTATTTTACACTTAATAATATTGTAGGTATTGCTGATGTAGACACACGCGAAATTGTAAGACACGTTCGCAACAAAGGTTCGATGAATGCAATAATTAGTGCCGAAGACAAAACCATTGAAGAGCTTTTGCATGAGTTAAACAATGTTCCTGCAATGGAAGGTTTAGAGTTGTCGTCTCAAGTATCAACCCCAAATACTTATTATTTAGGCAACCCCGATGCAGCAAAACGTGTAGCGGTGTTAGATTTTGGTACAAAAACAAACATATTACGTTGCTTGGTAGATAGGGATTGTTACCTAGCTGTGTTTAATGGTAAAACTAGTTTTGAAGAGTTAATGAAGTTTAATCCTGATGGCATTATGCTTAGCAATGGCCCAGGCGACCCCGCTACCATGACTTATGCTGTTGATACCGTAAAAACTATTTTAGCTAACAATATTCCATTATTTGGTATTTGCTTAGGTCATCAAATTTTGGCAGAAGCAAATGGAATTGCTACTTACAAAATGCATAACGGACATAGGGGAATGAATCATCCTGTAAAAAATGTAATTACTGGTTTATGTGAAGTTACTTCGCAAAATCATGGATTTAGCATAAATGCCGAGGATGTAGAAAAAACTACAAATGTAGAAATTACCCACATCAACCTAAATGATAACACCGTAGAAGGTATTCGATTAAAAGATAAAAAAGCATTCTCTGTTCAATACCATCCAGAATCTGCACCAGGCCCACATGATAGCAGGTATCTTTTTGATGACTTTATAAAATTAATGCAATAAATTACACCCCTTAAACTTTAACTAACTAAAATTATGAGTTCAATAATTGATATTCATGCGAGACAAATTTTAGACTCGCGCGGAAACCCAACTGTAGAGGTTGATGTAATTACCGAAGACGGTGCAATGGGCCGTGCTGCTGTGCCAAGTGGCGCAAGTACTGGTGCACACGAAGCGGTAGAATTGCGTGATGATGATAAAAGTGTATTCATGGGCAAAGGCGTACTAAACGCTGTAAACAATATTAACAAAGCAATTGCCGAAGAATTAATTGGTGTTGATGTGTTTGAGCAAAATGATATTGACCGCATAATGCTTAAGCTTGATGGCACCGAAAACAAAGCAAACTTAGGTGCAAATGCAATTTTAGCAGTGTCGATGGCATGTGCTAAAGCAGCCGCAACCGAAGCCAATATGCCACTTTACAGGTATGTGGGTGGAGTAAATGCAAATACATTACCAATTCCGTTAATGAATATTTTAAACGGAGGTTCGCATGCTGATAACTCAATCGATTTTCAGGAATTTATGATTATGCCAGTTAAGGCTGATAGCTTTAGCGAAGCATTACGTATGGGTACCGAAGTTTTTCATCATTTAAAAAATGTATTGAAGAAAAAAGGGTACAGTACAAATGTGGGTGATGAAGGTGGATTTGCACCAAATATTCCATCAAACGAAGAAGCAATAGAAACTGTATTAAAAGCAATTGAAGAAGCGGGCTACAAACCTGGCCACGATATTTACATTGCAATGGATGCTGCTACAACCGAGTTTTATGATGAAAAAACAGGATTGTACACCTTTAAAAAATCTGATGGCAGAGAAATGGATTCGAGTGCAATGGTTGCTTATTGGAAACAATGGACCGATAAATATCCTATCCTATCTATAGAAGATGGAATGGCTGAAGATGACTGGAAAGGCTGGGCAGAGTTAACCAAGGTAATCGGTAAAAATGTACAGATAGTGGGCGATGATTTATTTGTTACCAACACCAAACGCTTACAAAAGGGAATTACTGAAGGAGTTGCAAACTCTATACTTGTTAAGGTAAACCAAATTGGTAGTTTAACAGAAACTATTGATGCTGTAAACCTTGCTACACGTAACGCTTACACAAGCATTATGAGCCACCGCAGTGGCGAAACCGAGGATACTACTATTGCAGATTTAGCTGTTGCTTTAAACTGTGGCCAAATTAAAACTGGTTCGGCAAGCCGCACAGATAGGATTGCAAAATACAACCAATTATTGCGCATTGAAGAGGAATTAGGCATTAACGCTTATTACCCTGGAAACGAGTTTAAGTTTATTAAGTAATTGTACTTAAATACAAAAACGCCCTTGCAAAACAAGGGCGTTTTTTTTATGCAAAAATTAATATTGTAAACTTACTTGGTCAGGTTACTCATTAATGTTTAAATCATTTTAGCATTAAAATTAGTAAATAACTAAATTTGACCACATGAAGTTTAACTGGGCCAAACTAATTACTAACAAATACATCATTGCAATAATAGCATTTGTTGCACTGTTGTTTTTCTCGGATAGAAACAATGTAATAGATCAATTTAAACTACGTAAACAATACAGTAAGGTTAAAATTGAACACAAGTTTTATGAAGATAAAATACTTGAAGCACAAAAACAACGTGAAGAATTGTTTACCAATGATAAAAATCTAGAGCGTTTTGCCAGAGAAAAATACCTAATGAAAAAAGATGATGAAGATGTTTTTGTATTTGTACAAAAAGATTCAATTCTAAAATAACTTATTTCTTTTCTTCGGTACTTGATGGTTTTCTGCGTTGCATCTCTTGCACTTTATTTGCAGTTTGCGAAGAGGTACTCGGCTTAAATCCTCTTACTACAATGTAGGCCCAACCTACAACAAAACTAACACCACCAACAGGAGCTATAATACCAAACCAGCCAATACGCTCTTTTGCCCATATTAAACTTGTAGATAATAAATATAAGCTTCCGCTAAAAAGAATGATGCCAATTACAAACAATGCAAAAACAGTTTTTGCCACGTTATCATTTATTCTGCGAATACCTAAGCCAATAACAAATAGTGCAATTGCATGATAAAACTGGTATTGTACCGCAGTTTGATAAATGTCGTAATGAACGCTATCTAGCTTTGCCTTAATAAGGTGCGAGCCAAATGCTCCAGCGATAACAGAAAGTGCAGCAAAGGCCGCTCCTGCCTGAATAATTTGTTTTTGAAGTGTAGAGTTTGTCATATGTTTAACAATAATGTTGTGCAAAAATCAACACACACAAGTATTTAAACCCATTAACTTTGATAAGTTATTCAAAATCAAAAATGAATAGATCATTACTAATAGGCATAATATCAACTATTGCGTTGTTTTCAAGCATTGCAATATATTTTTATTTAAACAATATAAAAATAAAAAATAGAGCAGCTATAGATGCTGTACCAGATGATGCGTTTATAATATTCCAGGCCAAAGACATTCAAACATCATGGTTACAATTTTCAAAATCAACGCTTTGCAACGATTTAAAGTCGAATATTGAGGTTAATAAACTGTATACGCACATAGAAGAAACTTTTAAAACAATTAACCAAAACAATAATTTTAAAGACATTTTAAACGACAATTACACCGTAATATCTTTACATAATGTAGCCAATAGTTTGGGGTTGATGTTTACAATTGAAACAGGCGAAGAAATAGAACTTAAAAACGTTACCGATTATATTACCAATCAACTTAAAGCAAAATCATCACAACGCAGTTTCGAAAAAATTACTTTGTTTGATGTAACAAGCGCCTCTGGCAATCCAATTTTTACCATTGCTTACTTAGATCAATTATTACTTATAGCAAAAGATGCATCATTGGTTGAAGAAGGATTAAGGAAAATAAAATACCATATCCCCAATCAAACCAAAGGAATTGACCAAGCACATTTATTAGCCGAAGCCAATGTAGATGCAAACATTTTTATTAATTACCAAAAGCTTCCACTGTTTGCTAATATTTTTACTAAGCCAGAGTTTTATAATATATTTAATAACATAAAAAACTTTGCAAATTGGAGCATGATTAATTTAGACTTAAATGAAGACGAGTTTAAATTTTCGGGTGTAACTTATACTGACGATTCGCTCTTTCAATTTGTAGACTTATTTAAAAATCAAACCCCAAAACAATTATCACTACAAAAATTCATGCCTAAAAATACAGCCATGTCTTTTCAAATGGGATTTACTGATTACTTAAAATTTAATAGCGAACTACACGAATATTTACAAATTAAAAGCAAAGCCAACAGCTACGATAAATTTGCCGATAGCCTAGAGAATAGGTATGATATTGATATAACACAAAACATTATTTCTTATATTGATGGGGAAGCTTCGTTAGTGCTAATTGAACCTACCAGCAGTGTGTACAGTCCTAATTTAAGTGCTTTTATTCGCTTTAAAAACCCAACAGCAATGGCTGATGCAATGAAACAAATTGTGCAAGCTATGAGCAAAAAAGGCGAAACTGATTCGGTTAGTTATTTCCATCAAGGCCTAGAAATTGAAAGAATAAAACTTGGCAATTTTTTAAAGCTATATTATGGTGAGTTAATGGAAGGAATTTACTCGCCTTATTACGCACAGCTTGAAGATATATTTGTATTTGCGAATGATGTTACCACATTAAAATACATTATAGATCAATACAAATCAGGAAACACATTGGCCAATGATGAGCATTATAAAATTTACGAGAAAAAACTAGCTAAAAACAATAATATTAGTTTGTTTATTAGCCCATCAAAAAACTTTTTATTGCCAACTAACTTTGTTACCGAAACTTTTTTTAGCACTTTAAATACTTTTCAGGTAGATTTTAAAAAGTTTGAATTCTTTAATATTCAGTTTTCTAATACCAACAACAAAGCGTTTTACACGCAGGTTTCTTATAAATATATCACCACAAATAATAACCAAACACAATTACTTTGGACTTATAAGTTGGATACCACTTTTGATGTGGCACCACAAATAGTTTACAACAGCGAGCTAAAACAAAATGTAATTTTTGTACAAGACATAAAAAATACGTTATACTGTATTGATAATACTGGTAATTTAATTTGGAGAAGTAAATTAAACGGCAAACTTATTGGTGATTTTAAAACACTTGACCCATTACAAAATGGCAGTACTTGTTATTTATTTGTTACCGAAAAACAAGCCAATTTAATTGATGGTAAAGGAGTGAGTTTATACAACTACCCTATTCGTTTTCCAGGTAATGCTACTGCTAATTACACCCTAACAAATTTATACAATGATAGCAATAATCAATTTTTTGTACCATTACAAAACAATAGAATTGTAGCCTATAACCTAAACGGAAAACCCTTACAAGGATGGAATCCTAAAACGATAAACAGCAAATTAAATCATCCTATTTCTACCATCAATTTAGGGCAAAAAAAATTACTTTACTCTACTGATGTAGATGGCAATTTGTGTTTATTCGACTTAAAAGGAAAAACGATTAAAATTGAAAACCCGCATCAATCTAATTTATTTCAGTATATAATTAGTGACGACACTACTGCCCTATCATTTAATGTATTTGATACTACTGGGCTTGTATATGTGGTAAGTATTGATAGTTTAAAAACAGCAAGCGAAGAAAAAAACACCCGATTACTTGCTCCGTTTATAAGTGTTTTTGCTGAAGAAAATGCATTAACCAACAATACGTTTTATTTATTTAAATCAGAAAATAGCAGCTTAGTAATAGGTAGTGATTTTAAGAAAATATTGGCAATTAACGAAACCAACAACACCCAAGATTTAACCTATTTTACCACTAATGCTATAGGCAAATCAATGGTTGCATATTATAATAAAACCAAGAGCGAATACTATTGGTACAATATGAATGGCGAACTATATGTTGACTTTCCTATTAAAGGCTGGGCTCCATTTAACACCTGCAACCTAATGCTTGACAGAACAAATTATTTAATAGGTGGCGACCAACAGAATAATATTTTCGCTTACAAACTCAAGTAACTAATTATTTTGTATATTCGGAGTATCGATATACAAGTAAAAAATATGAAAAAGCTACTAATAGTACTGCTCACTTCAATAAGCTTTATTACAACATCTTGCCTTAAAGAACTAACAGATAATATTGATGAAATTACATCAATAAAAGGTGTAACAACTAACCCAACATTTGCTGCTCCAGTATTTCATACAACTGTTAATCTTGGTGATTTAGTTTCAGATGTATCTGGTAATATTGGAATAAGTACTGATATAAACCGAAAATTTCTATTAAAGTTTCCATCTGCTGATAGCTTAGAAGAAAAACAATACACCACAATACCTAATATTAGCTTTGGTGTTGATTTAATAATGCCACCTACAGAGGTGCCAAACTTTGTTGCCAATGGTTATTATTCGCAAAGTTTTGCTAACGATGTTCCAGTAACAATTCCAGGCATTAGGGCCGAAAGAGTATTAATTAAAACTGGTTATTTAAAGTTAACTGTTGGTTCGGAATTTAAGCATAATGCCGTTGTAAAAGTTAGTTATCCAGGAATCACAAAAAACGGAAGACCCTTTATAGATAGCTTTGTATTTGATTATAATGGCACTACCCTATCGCCTATTACACATAATTTAAACATAGCAGGTTATGAAATTGATTTTACTAAAAACGGAAGCACATACAATACTTTTACTTATGAGCTTGGCGTAGACATTACGCGTAACCCTGCAAACAATGTAGACATAACAGATAAAATAAGTTTTAACCAAGATATTGGAGTAACTGCTTACAAAAGGATTGAAGGTTACCTTGGTAAATTTGTAATTGCTAAATTAAAACAAACTAATATTCTTGATTTATTTGAAAGCAAACAAGAAGGTGATGTTTTTATTAAAAATCCAATTATTAACCTAAGGATTGACAACTCATTTGGTTTACCAATTACAGCTAAAATTACCGAAATATATGTTGAAACGGATTTAGGCAATAAAATTCCAATTGTAATTAATCAGTTTAAAGACACATTTATTCTTGAGTACACAACAAATATTGATCAAATAAAAACCACTAATTACATTATTGATAATACAAATTCTAACATTGATGATGTATTAAACGCAGCACCGCAAAGGGTGGTTTATGAATTAGAGTTTACCGCAAATGATGATGATGTGCCCAACCCTAATGTATTGTATGATTATACCACAATCAAACAAACATCAGTACTTGAACTTCCGGCTGATTTTAAAATATTAAATTACGTATTGCAATCTGAAGGCGAGTTTTCATTAGGCGATCTTACCAAAGATTTAGACTCAAATGGAGTAACCATTAATTGGGTTGATCTTTTTAGCGAAATTACCAATGGAATGCCATTAAATGCAGAAGTACAAGTTTATATAGATGATACGATAACGAACACACTTATTGATAGTGTTTTTTCTCCACCATATTTAATTCAAGCAGCTAAAGTAGATGCACAAGGAACAGTAATAGAAGATACCAAAGCACTGATAACTACAAATATTAGTAACCAGCGCTACACACGATTATCTAAAGGCCAAAAATACCGATTACAAATTCGGTTAAAAACTGCCGAATCAAGCCCGGGAAATAATCCGTATGTAAGTTTTTATGATTATTATAACATAAGTGTTAAACTTGGTGCTAAAGCCAATTTAACTTATCGATCAACGCCCTAAGCCCAAGTAACTATCATGAAAAGTATATTAATTACAATAACACTAATTGTTGTGCCTTTTTTACTAAAGGCGCAGATAGAAACTACACTACCTGCTCTTTCAAGAACCCATCAAGCTACTAATATTAATCCTGCAATTTTACCTAGTTATAGTACATCAATTGGCTTACCCGTTTTATCAGGATTTAACGTAAACTTTGGGCTTAATGGATTAAATTTAAACACCATCAAAAACAGTATAGATACGGGTAAATATTTAAGTGTACCCATGTTTTACAACAACATAAAAGGTGAAAATATAGAACTAGACATTAACTCCAATTTCGAAATTTTTCATGTGAGGTTTAAAAGTAAAAAATGGTATTATGGTATAAGTTTAACTACCCACATGTTATCCAATATAATGATATCCAAAGAGTTTATTGGGCTAATAGCAAATGGTAATGATTATTATGCTGGAAAAGCATGGGATGTTTCATCAACCGAAATAACCACTTTGGCTTATAATGATTTGGGATTTAGCATGGCTAGGAACTTTAACAGATTTAATTTTGGTGCACGAGCTAAAATGTATCAGGGAATTGGTATTGTTCAAACAACTGATTTTACCTTAAAATTAAACCAACCACAAATGCCTACCGATGACATTACAGTAGCAGCTCATGGCAAATTAAATACTTCGGGCATCCGTCTTTTAATGGATAGCATAAACGGCAGAAAAGCAACCACAAGTGAGAAAGATGATATAGACCCGAGCGACCCAATGGCTACCTTAAAAAACTTAGGAGCTGGGCTTGATTTTGGGTTAACTTATGATGTAAGTAATAGGCTAACAGTTGGTGCATCAATTATTGATTTTGGTTTTATAAACTGGAACAATAAAGTAGTAAATTATGATGTAAATAATACCAACACAAAATTTGAAGGAATAAGTAGGGAACAGAGTCAAACTGCACAAAACCAAACTGCATATTTTGATAGTTTGGTATATATTATAAGTCCCAAAACCACATCAAATAGCTTTACTACATATATGCCTTGGCGTTTTTACTTAACAGGTAACTATAAGTTTAATAAACGCAATACAATGGGTGCTATAATACAAGGCCGTTATTTGCAAGGAGATATTTTACCCGCATACACCATAAGTTTTTCGCACAAATTTGGGAGTAGTTTCGACCTATCCACAAACTATAGCATAATTGGCAACGGTTATGCCAATTGGGGGCTAGGCTTTGTTTGGAAAATGGGTGCAGTGCAATGGTACTTAGTGCAAGACAATATTTTAGCTTATATCAACCCTAGTCAGTTTCAATATTTAAGTTTTAGAATGGGCTTAAACCTTGTGTTTGGCGAATTAAGACAACCCCTAAAAGTATACTAATAAATTAAATTGGGCATTTATATTTGTGGCCTAAAATATTTACGTATTTAGCAATATCATTAATGAAAAAAATACTTATAGCAAACCGTGGAGAAATAGCATTACGCGTTATGCGCACTGCAAAAGAAATGGGCATAAAAACAGTAGCCGTTTATAGCGAAGCTGATAGAAATGCACTTCATGTAAGATATGCTGACGAAGCAGTTTGTATTGGACCAGCAGCGTCATCGCAATCATACCTAAAAATGGATACCATACTTGATGTGTGTAAGCAACTAAATGTGGATGCAATACATCCTGGTTATGGTTTTTTAAGCGAGAATGCTGAGTTTGCTGATAAAGTAAAAGCAGCGGGTATAACTTTTATAGGCCCAACGGGTGATGCAATGCGCACCATGGGAAGTAAAATTGGTGCAAAACAAGCTGTTTCAAAGTTTGATGTGCCAATGGTTCCTGGAACACAAGAAGCATTAAAAGACATTGAAGAAGGCAAAAAAATTGCAGCATCAATTGGATATCCAGTTTTAATAAAAGCTTCTGCTGGTGGTGGTGGTAAAGGAATGCGTGTGGTAGAAAACGAAGCCGAGTTTGAAGAACAAATTAATATGGCGCAAGGCGAAGCTCGTTCTGCTTTTGGTGATGATGCCGTGTTTATAGAAAAGTATGTTGGTTCGCCCAAACATATAGAAATACAGGTTTTAGGTGATAACCATGGCAACATTGTTTATCTTTTTGAGCGTGAATGTAGCATACAACGCAGGCATCAAAAATTGGTTGAAGAAGCTCCATCAAGTTGCTTAACTCCAGAAATAAGAAAAGCCATGGGCGAGGCGGCTGTAAATGTAGCGAAAGCATGCAATTATACCGGTGCTGGCACAGTAGAGTTTTTGGTTGATGAACAACTAAATTTTTACTTTTTAGAAATGAATACCCGCCTACAAGTTGAGCATCCAGTTACAGAACAAATTGTAGGTTTAGATTTAGTAAAAGAACAAATTAGGGTGGCCCAAGGTGAGCACTTAGGATACACACAAAACGATTTAAAAATACATGGCCATGCAATGGAATTACGTGTGTGTGCCGAAGATCCATTAAATAATTTTTTACCTGATATAGGAACTTTAAACACTTACAAAACACCACAAGGTTATGGTGTTAGGGTTGATGATAGTTTTGAAGAAGGTATGGCAATTCCAATTCATTACGACCCCATGATTGCCAAGTTAATTACCTTTGGTAAAACACGTGAAGAAGCAATGCAACGTATGGTTAGGGCAATTGATGATTACCAAATTACAGGAATTGCAACCACCTTGCAGTTTGGCAAATATGTAATGCAACATCCTGCTTTTATATCTGGTAACTTTGATACCAAATTTATAGAAAAACACTACAACCCCGACCAACTAAAACCAAATTACGAACATGCAGATGTAGCTGCTTTAGCTGCTGGAGTTTTGTTTACAAACACACAAAAACAGCAACAAGCCTCTACTAATCTAGAAGCCGAATCAAACAATAATTGGTTAAAAAACAGAAAACAATTTTAAGAGATTCGAATTAACTAACAAACATAAAAAAACAGGGCTGCTCAATTTGAACAGCCCTGTTTTTTATTTATGATGTGTGAATAATTACTTCACTTCTTCAAAGTCTACATCTTCTACATTATCTCCACCACTTGTCGACTCATTATTTGGAGCACCTTCAGCACCTGTATTTTCAGCACCTTGTGTTGCCTTATACATATCTTCGCTAGCGGCAGCCCAAGCAGCATTTAATGCTTCCATGTGCGTATCAATACCTGCTAAATCTTTAGCTTCGTGTGCTTTTTTCAATTCTGCAAATGCAGTTTCGATAGCACCTTTTTTCTCCGCAGGAATTTTATCGCCATATTCTTTTAACTGCTTTTCAGTTTGAAAAATTAAGCTATCTGCTCCATTTACTTTTTCTGCTTCTTCTTTCGCTTTTCTATCAGTTTCTGCATTAGCTTCAGCTTCTTTCTTCATTTTTTCAATGTCTTCTTTGCTTAAGCCGCTATTGCTTTCAATCCTAATTTTTTGCTCTTTTCCTGTACCTTTATCTTTAGCACTTGCATGAATAATACCATTGGCATCAATATCAAAAGTTACTTCAATTTGCGGTACACCACGTTGTGCTGGCGGAATTCCATCTAGGTTAAACATACCAATAGTACGGTTATCTTTAGCCATTGGGCGCTCGCCTTGCAATACGTGTAATTGCACACTTGGTTGGTTATCGCTTGCAGTACTAAATGTTTCGCTACGTTTGGTTGGTATAGTTGTATTTGCTTCAATTAATTTAGTAAATACACCACCCATAGTTTCAATACCTAAACTTAACGGAGTAACGTCTAATAATAAAACGTCTTTTACTTCGCCAGTTAATACACCACCTTGAATTGCTGCACCTAATGCAACTACCTCATCAGGATTTACACCTTTTGAAGGAGCTTTACCAAAAAATGCTTCAACAGCTGCTTGAATAGCAGGAATACGAGTTGAACCACCAACTAAAATTACTTCATCAATTTCACTTGCGCTAATACCTGCGTTTTTCAAAGCAGTTTTACAAGGTTCGATGGTTCTTTTAATTAAGCTATCTGCTAATTGTTCAAATTTTGCACGAGTTAAAGTTTTAACTAAGTGTTTTGGTCCAGATGCAGTTGCTGTAACGTAAGGTAAATTAATTTCGGTTTGTGCCGAACTTGATAATTCTATTTTGGCTTTTTCAGCAGCTTCTTTCAAACGTTGTAAAGCCATTGCGTCAGTGCGCAAATCCATGCCTTCTTCTGCTTTAAAATCATCAGCTAACCAATCAATAATTACTTGGTCAAAATCATCACCACCTAAGTGTGTATCTCCATCAGTTGATTTTACTTCGAAAGTACCTGTGCCATCTACATCATACATTTCTAAAACAGAAACGTCATGTGTTCCTCCACCACAATCAAACACTACTACTTTTAAATCTTTTTTGCTTTTTTTATCCAAACCATAAGCCAAGGCAGCTGCAGTTGGTTCGTTTATAATACGTCTTACGTTTAATCCTGCAATTTCGCCTGCCTCTTTTGTAGCCTGACGTTGTGCATCGTTAAAGTATGCAGGAACCGTAATTACCGCTTCTTTAACTTCAGTACCCAAATAATCTTCGGCAGTTTTCTTCATTTTTTGAAGAACCATAGCAGAAATTTCTTGAGGAGTATACATTCTGCCATCAATATTTACTCGAGGAGTATTGTTATCTCCTTTTTCTACCGAGTATGGCATACGTGAAATTTCTTTTTTAATTTCATCAAAATTGCTTCCCATGAAACGTTTAATTGAAGAAATGGTGTTTTTAGGGTTGGTTACAGCCTGACGTTTTGCAGGATCTCCAATTTTACGTTCACCATCTTTTAAAAATGCTACTATCGAAGGTGTTGTTCTACGGCCTTCGCTATTAGCAATAACCACCGGCTCGTTACCTTCCATAACGGCCACACAAGAGTTCGTGGTTCCTAAGTCTATACCTATTACTTTGCTCATATTAATTGTTGTTTGGCTAAATTAAACAATTGTAGTGCCATGCAATAATTGGCAGTAATCAGGCAAAAAAATGTCAGTATTATGGATTAATTAGTTAAATAAAGGCTAAATTTTGTCAGCAATTCTGCCTAATTATGGTCTATTAAGTACCTCTGTATTTAACAAATCAATACTAGTTGCCAATAATGGTTGTGTAACTACGGTAGATGTTCTTGAAGCAAATACGCCAATACCATTGGTGATGTTACTATAATCAGATACTTTAGGAATAATACTTCCACTTGGCTTATTCATTTCTATCATATCGTTGTAGTCAATATTTGAACCAACAACAACGTAGGCAAACGATTTAACTCCTCTAGTCACATTAGCATTAATATCAATTTCTTTTTTCAAAAAATCTAAGTAACTCTGCCTATTAACTGATGCAATTGCTTTATTATTTGTAGTTGAAGATAAAACATTACTTCTAATATAATATTTAACTTCATGCGTAATTGTATCAGAATTTGAATTAGGCTTTTCCCAATATTTTAAGCTAATATACCCATCAAAAACATATACACCACTACCCAATTCCTCAATGTGAAATGGAAAAAATTTAGATACACCAGGATTTAAATCAATAGGACCTAGTGGTCGTATGTTTGCATTGCCACATACAGTAGTGGTTGCTATATACTCTTTACCAGTTTCATTACTTTTTATGCGTAATGTATATTTTTGATTACCTGCAAAAAAATTGGTAGTAAGTTGTCCCCAATAGCTCGAATCTGCATTACTAAAAAAACCCGCTTCTTTTCTTGGAGCAACTCGATTAAATTCACGATACAAATTAGGATTATTATCGTTTACAACTCTAACTGTAATATTTTTCATGTATAACGAATCGGCATATTGAGCAATTTCAGCTGCCGTTTTATTTACATCATTTTGATATGTTTTTTGTATGCGAAATATTTGACTGTCTTGACCTAAATCTATTACAGCATAAACTACAGGAGTTTCGCGGTATGGAGCATTTATATCAAGTGTATTATCACAAGCAGAAAACAGGAGTAAACCAACTAAAATAGGTAATATAAATTTAATCATAGAGGTGCGAATATAGTTTTAATTGATAAAAAGTAAACTAATCCACCTATAAGTAGTTTATTTTTAAGTATTAGTTGCTTAAGTGTTTTTAACTATATCAATATAATAATACATACCTTTGAAAACTGACTACTTAATATGAGTACTTACAAAGAAGTTAAAAAAATTACTACCCACGTTTTACAAGAAATGAAACTAAGGGGCGAAAAAATATCCATGCTTACTGCTTATGATTATAGCATGGCACGTATTTTTGATGATGCAAAAATTGATGTATTATTAGTGGGCGATTCGGCCAGTAATGTAATGCATGGCCACGAAACTACTTTGCCAATAACACTTGATCAAATGATTACTCATGCGGCTAGTGTAATTAGGGCAGTAAACAGAAGTTTAGTTGTGGTTGATTTGCCATTTGGATCTTATCAAGGCAACTCAAAAGAAGCACTAAACTCTGCTATTAGAATAATGAAAGAGGCAGAAGCACATGCCGTAAAACTTGAAGGTGGCGAAGATGTAGCAGATTCGGTAAAGCGTATTTTAACTGCTGGCATACCTGTTATGGGGCATTTAGGCTTAACGCCACAAAGTATTTATAAATTTGGTACTTACGAGGTTAGGGCTAAAGAAGAAGAAGAAGCCAACAAACTTATGGAAGACGCCAAGCTGTTAGAAGCAGCAGGTTGTTTTGCAATTGTGCTTGAAAAAATACCAAGTACTTTAGCCAAATTAGTTGCCCAAACCATTAAAATTCCCATAATTGGTATAGGCGCTGGTCCTGATGTGGACGGACAAGTATTGGTAAGCCATGATATGTTAGGTATAAACAAAGATTTTTCGCCTAAGTTTTTGCGTAGGTATTTAAATCTTTATGATGAAATTAAAGGGGCAGTTGAACAATATGTGCAAGACATTAAATCAGTAGATTTCCCTAACGAAAAAGAACAATATTAATAATAATTTTGGCACTTAATACAGCCAATCCAACATATGAGTTTACAAGTTTTATTTGAAGATAACCACTTAATTGCTGTTGTCAAAAAATCTGGGCAAACAGTACAACCTGAGCCAGAAAAGCCAATTAGTTTAGAAGAAGATGTAAAGGCATACATTAAACATAAGTACAATAAACCTGGTGATGTATTTTTAGGTGTAATACATAGATTAGACATGCCCGTAACAGGAATTGTATTGTTTGCAAAAACCAGCAAAGCATTGGTGCGCATGAATGAATTATTTAAAAACCGAAAGGTGGAGAAATATTACGAAGCCAAAGTGGAAGGTAAACCTTTATACGAAACCGATACATTAACCCACTTTTTAGTTAGAAACGAAAAGAAGAACATTACGCAAGCACACATACGGCCAGTACCAAATGCCGAAAAAGCTACTTTAAGTTTCGAGATAAAATACATTAACAACAACAATTGTATATTACGTATAAAGTTACTTACTGGCAGAAAACATCAAATACGTGCACAATTGGGCGCTATTAACTGCGCTATTGTGGGTGATGTAAAGTATGGTGCAAGCAAACCAAATGCTGATGGAAGTATTGCTTTAGCCGCTGTTGAGTTGGCTTTTGAGCATCCAGTAACTAAAGCGCCAGTTAAGATTTTATATCAACCAAATAATTAAAAAAATTGCAATAAAAAACCTCAACCGAAATTCGATTGAGGTTTTTTGTTTTATAATTACTTAGGTTAAATTAACCTTGTGCTTCTTGTTGAAGTTGTAATTTATAAGCTGCTCTTAAGCGTTGGAAGCGATTTTTTACACATGGTTTTGTGAATTCTTTACGCGCACGCATCTCCTTAACAACACCAGTTTTCTCAAACTTCTTCTTAAACTTCTTAAGTGCTCTGTCTAATGATTCGTTCTCTTTTACGTTTACAAATATCATATACTAAATTACCTCCTTTCTATTAAATCTCTTTTACTGTTAATGGTAAAAGGACTGCAAAAGTAGTTTGATTTATTTAATTAGCAAATAATAATTAATCTTTTAAGATGTTACGAGCAATTACAAGCTTTTGTATTTCGCTTGTGCCTTCGCCAATGGTACATAACTTAGAGTCGCGGTAAAACTTCTCAACCGGAAAATCTTTTGTATAGCCATATCCACCAAATATTTGTACGGCTTCTGTTGCTGCATAAACACAAACCTCGCTGGCATAATATTTAGCCATTGCGCTTTCAGTTGTCATGGGTTTATGTTTCATTTTTAAGTCGGCTGCTTGTAAGGTTAACAATTCGGCAGCTTCAATACGTGTTGCCATATCTGCTAATTTAAAAGCAATTGCCTGGAAACTAGAAATAGGTTGACCAAACTGTTCACGCTCTTTCGAGTAATTTAAAGCGGCTTCGTAGCTTCCTTTAGCAATTCCCAAACTTAATGCAGCTATAGAAATACGACCACCATCAAGAACTTTCATTGCTTGTTTAAAACCCTCGCCTACTTTACCCAACACATTTGCTTTAGGCACACGGCAATCTTCAAATATCAACTCAGCAGTTTCACTTGCACGCATGCCAAGTTTGTTTTCTTTTTTACCACCTTTAAATCCTGGAGTGCCACGTTCTACAACAATTGCAGTAATTCCGTTGCTGTCTAATAAATCACCAGTACGCACCAATACTACGGCTACATCACCAGTAATACCATGTGTAATCCAGTTTTTTGTACCATTAATAATATAGTCGTCACCATCTTCTTTAGCTACACATTGCATACGCATGGCATCACTACCAGTATTGGCTTCTGTTAATCCCCATGCACCAATCCAATCTCCGGTGGCTAATTTGGGTAACCATTTTTTCTTTTGCTCTTCGCTGCCAAATTGTAAAATATGACCCGTGCAAAGTGAGTTATGCGCTGCCATAGATAAACCAACAGAACTACAAACTTTAGCAATCTCGGTGATAGCAGTAATGTATTCAAAATATCCTAATCCAGCACCTCCATATTCTTCAGGAACTAATACACCTAACAAACCTAATTTACCCATTTCTTGCATGGTAGATTTAGGAAAGTATTGCGCCTCATCCCATTCCATCACATAAGGTCTTATATGTTTTTCAGCAAAATCTTTTGCCATCTGAGCAACCATTTTTTGATTTTCAGTAGGTTCAAATCCAAATCCAGTCATACCTTCAACAGTCATAATTTTAAATTTATTTTTTGCAAATATATAAAAAACAAAACGAGAGTGCAGCCCAATTTGTTTTTGATGAAGTTACTTCCCATTTTTTGAAGGCTTAAATTGATTTGGATTGTATTTTCAAAAGTTATATTCGCAGCATGAGTGTTATTTTAAGCTTAAACTATTTGCCAAATATTTTATGGATGCGTTATTTTTTACAAGGTAACTGTGTTATAGATGTACACGAAAATTTTGTTAAACAAACTTACCGCAATCGTGCAGATATTTTATCGTGTAATGGACCATTAACTTTATCAATACCCATAAAAAAAACAGCCAGTAAAATGCCTGTTAACACTTTACTATCAGACAATACTGTTACTTGGCAACGCCAGCATTGGGAAAGTATTAAATCTGCTTATGGATCAACCCCTTACTTTTTATATTATGCAGATACTTTTGAAAAATGTTATGCGAAACCTGTTAATAATATTATGGATTTTGAGCTTGAGCTACTAACAATTTGCTTAAAATTTATTAAGGTTGATGTAAAAATAAATTTGAGCGAAAATTACCTTCAACCCAAAACCGAAGATTTAGACTTACGTAACCACATCAACCCTAAAATAAAAACTACTGAAACTTTTAAACCCTACATCCAAATTTTTGTAGAAAAATATCCGTTTACTCCTAACCTAAGTGTTATAGATGTGCTTTTTAATTACGGACCACGAAGTTTAGATTATATTTTAAACGCTGATTAAATTATGGTTGTTTTTTATATGCACCGCTTTTCCAAGCATTAAAAAACTGTCCCCAAGCCAATGGATCAAAAATACGGTTAGGTGGTAATTGCCCATTATAATAATAGCGATAAGCTTGTTGTTGGGTAGCATAACGTTGTGATTCACTACCATCCATGCTCATGCTTTGTGCAATATTTTCTAGCGTTTTCTTTCTTAGGTTTCTGGTTGAAGCTTCATAATATGCATCAGGTATGGTAGCTTTTACAAAATAATAATCAAACTCATCAGGAGTTGGGTACGAACGAATAACTGCCGTGTTTAAAAAAACGGTATCTTCTGATAAGGGTTGAATGATACTATATTTAACGCCCTTTAAATTTTGAGGAATAATGTATTCTACCGTTTTATATCCTATAAAGCTAAATAAAATCGTATCTGTTTTTTTAACTACAAACGAAAAAAAGCCGCCTTCATCGGTAAATGTTCCTTTATTGCTATTTTTTATACGTATAGAAACAAGTGGTAATCCTTGCAAACTATCAACCGAAACTACTAATCCAGAAAGTTGAATTAATGCAGGTGTAGCGGCCGCTGGCTTTGGTTGCTGAGCAAAAAGCGTAAATGGCAACACCATTAAAATAGTTAAAAAAAATATGATTTGTTGCTTTTTCATTTCAAACAAATTAAAACATTAGTCCTGCAATAATACAAATAACTACCAACACCGGACTAGGCAATTTTGTTGTTAGCAATAAAAACAAAGTACCAAGTAATACCAACATATTGGGTTCATTTACTTCTACAGGTTTAAATAATAAGTAAGCAGATGCAATAACCAAGCCAGCAGAAGTAGCATTTATGCCTTCAATTGCATTTTTTATTGGTGAATAATTTTTTACTTGAGTCCAAATTGGGTAAACAAAAAATATTAATAAAATACCCGGTAAAAAAATGGCGACAGTACCAATAAATCCTCCTAAAACTTGCCCGCCTATACCCCAATCATTTAAAGCCATAGCACCAGCATAAGTACTAAAACTAAACACAGGCCCAGGTATGGCTTGCAAAATACCAACTCCAGCCAAAAAGGCTGAAGGTTCTAAATAATGCTTAAATTCTACAAACTGATTATACATCATAGGTATAAGCACGTGCCCACCTCCAAAAACAATACTACCAAAACGAAAGGTATTTTCGAACAATAAAAATGCTTTATTTTGAGTGAGCGCACCAAGTAAAGCCGCAAATAAAAATATACCTATAAAAAGTAAAAAATTACCCCAATAAATATTTTTAATGGGTTTTACATCTCTATAATTTGATTTATTTATTTGGGTTGATACAAAACCACCAATTAATAGCAATACTGGAAATACCAATGGATTTTCGATAATGATGGCCATAACAGCAGCCAAAATCATTAACACCCAATGATGTGTGCGTTTAACAAATAAATTTTTAATTTGGTAGGCAGCATAAATTATAAAACCAACCGCTAATGGCTGCAAATATTTTAAAAAATTAAGCTTAGGATTAGCGATATCAAATAATGAAATTAAAATAGCAAAACCCAACATAAGAATACTTGCTGGTAAAACCCACATTGCCAAAGTTAAAAAAGCAAGCATTGGCCCTCCTACTTTGTAACCAATTGCTGTAATGGTTTGGGTTGAAGTAGGCCCCGGTAGCATGCTGCACAATGAATTTAACTCCTTGAGCTCTTCCTCAGTAATATAAGCTCGCTTTACCACCAGTTTTTTATGAAACTGCGTAAAATGCATTTGAGGACCACCAAAACCAGTAGCTGCTATTTTTAAAATATCTAGCAGATATAATAACAATTTTATGTGTTTTATTTTTTGCAAAACCACTTGGTCCTAGTTAAAAGCAAATTAAATCTATTTTTTGGCAAATACTATGTGAAATAAATTCCTCAAATTAAATTATTGTTTTGGAAATTAGAATAATGAAATGCGGAATTCATTAATATTAAAACAAAAAGCGGTTATTGTATACAAGCTAACGCTATGCAAATTAAGCTAGTGGAATATCAATTTACAATTAATCGTTTTAAAAAAAATAAACCAGATATTTAACAAAGTTGATATTAAAATTTTATCTTCACCCCCGTATAAAAACTAAATTTTTACATTAAACACCTTACAAACAGCAAATTATATGAAAAATCTATACTACTTAATTTTAAGTGTTTTTTGCATTTACATTAGTCCCGCTAAAGCCCAAGATAATTATAGAACCTTAGCATCGGGTAATTGGAATTCTACTTCACTTTGGGAAAAAGATAACAATGGCAATGGAATATTTTCATCAACAGCCACTTCTCCTACATCTACGGCAGGATTAATAACTGTGCGTGGCGGACACAACTTAAGGATTATTTCGCCAGTAAGCATAGATCAAACAATTGTTGAAGTAGGTGCTACAGTTAATATTTCAAGTGGATCAAATTTAACAGTTCTTAATGGAACCGGCACCGACCTTACCATTAATGGTGTTTTAAACGATAGCGGAACATTAACAATTTCTAATTCGCCAACATTGGCCTTAGTGAATATTAATGGAACATTAAATAATATTGGAGTTATAGCAAACGCCAGCGCTACAAGTTTAACTTTCGGCACAAACAGTGTATATAATCACCAATTTACAACAACCGCAGGAGCAATTCCAATTGCAAGCTGGAACATTACATCAACTTGTAAAATAACAGGATACACAACAAATACTACTCCACCAACTGGCCTAAACCAAACTTTTGGAAATTTCGAGTGGAATACGCCTTATTTAGACATTTCGAATTATTTTTATTTAGATGGTGAGCCTTCAACTGTACTAGGAGATTTCAGAATAAAAGATGCTGGCTCAATAGCAGCGAGTAGCGGTATAATGTTTAATTCACTTAATTTAAGTAAAACAATCAATATTGGTGATACTTTTGAAATTACTAATGATGCATATGTAAGTTTGAACGAATCGGGAACTGGCATCACAAACATTAATACTAAACACTTTTTATTAACAGGCTCAAATACGTATTTAGACTTAGCCGATTTAGGGATAGGGAAATTAAATATTTCTGGCAATTACACTGCAACTAACGGCAACATACAATTATCATCAAACAATGCCAATGCTGGAGTGTTTTTTAAACCTCAAATACCCTATAGAAGCCAAATTTTCACAAATAATACTATACCAGCTTCACCATTAAATTATACGGTTGATAGTATTGCAAGTTTGTATATTCCTAATGGGAGTTTTATAGGTGGAACTGGTGCATTAAATGTATTGTCTGGTGGTGAAATATCATTGGGATCTCTAGAGACTTCAGGTGCAATACAAAGCGGTACAACTGGTGGCAACATTCGAATGTCAACGAGAAATTTTTCATTCGGAAGTAAATTAATTTTTAATGGCACCAGCCAACAATATTTTGGAGGTGGATTTCCGCTTAATGCCAAAATAATAGTAAGAAACAACAATGGTGTAAAACTACAGTCAAACGCTATATTATTGAGTACACTGCGATTAGATTCAGGAAGTTTAAATTTAAATGGCTATAATTTAACCATAGGTAACAACCAAACAATATTGGGTCAGGTTGAAACCAACAACGGTTACTTAACAGGAAGTGGGACATTAACACGTTGGTTTGATACAACAAATGTATTAGTTGGAAGTAATTCAGGGTTGTTTCCATTTGCAACACACAGCGACACTACTCGTTTTTTATGGATTTCAGGTAAACCAAATACAGGTGGAACAATTTCTGTATCATACCAAAATGCTAATGGAACAACGGTGATAAACCCAGCATTTAACGATAATGGAACACTTGTTAATATTAGAAACAATTTTAATTGGACGGTAAATACTGGAAGTGGAATTAGCGGCAACCTTGGTTTAAAAATAAGAGTAGGTAAAAGTGGAGGGGTTGCTGATTTAACCAACTTAAGGATATCGCTAATAAATGGAATTGCACCAGGAATTGCTTTAAATGGAAGTGGAATGCTAACCGAAGCAGAAGCGTCAAGAACATCCATCTCTACGAACAACTTAAATCAAACATATTATTTAGCAGCAAACGCTAGCCAAAACCCTTTGCCTATAAAGTTTTTAAATTTTTACGCAGAACTATCGAATAAAATATTGGCTTCAAAATGGATGGTCGCACAAGAAAAAAACATCAAAGAATACCGCATAATGTTATCTACAGATTTTAAAAACTGGGAACTTTTAGATAAAGTGACAAACATAAAAAACAGTAGTGCTAACCATCAGTATCAAAAAGAAATATTCACTAATTATACCCATTTTTACCTTCAATTAGTAGCGATAGATTTAAATGATTTACACACCTATAGCGAAATTATTAATATTGGCAACGAAAATGCTGCTATCCAAATAAATATTTATCCCAATCCAATTTCAAAAGGAGATATTGTAAATGTAGAAAGCGAATTTGGTATTAAAAAAATTACATTACTTTCGCCACTAGGAAATGAATTGGTCTCTAAAGAAGTAGTAGACGAAGCAAACACATACCAACTTAATACTGATGGAATTACTTCAGGCACATACTTTTTAAAAATTATTACAAATCAAGATATTATCATTAAACGAATACAAATAAAATAAAATATTATGCAATCAATTATTAAAACTGCAATCACATCAATACTATTACTATTATTAAGTAGTACTATTTTTGCCCAAAATGCCTACCGAAGTAATGCAGCTACTATGAACTGGAATACAGCTGCTGATTGGGAGGAATTAAGTGGCGGAAATTGGATAACAGCAGTTGCTTCACCTACCAATGCCAGTGGAGCCATAGAGATTAGAAGCGGGCATACGGTTAGCGTAACAGCAAATGTTACAGTAGACCAAGTAACAGTAAACGGAACATTAAGTTTAAACTCAGGAATTACTTTAAATTTCCCGAGTAACTCTTTTGTAAAACTTGTTGTTGGGAGCACTGGAACTCTTAATGTATCTGGCACTATAAACCAAGCAGGAATTGGGGGAAACAATAAAATAATTACAGTAAATGGTACTGAAAATCTTTTAGATAATGGCTCACACACAGGAAGTTCATCAACAAAAAACCTTTTTACAAATGGGTCAACTTTTAATTACGATTGTACTACCACTACAGGTACTATACCAACCGCAGATTGGGCAACGGGATCCACTTGTGTGATCAGGGGAATAACAACTGGTGGCGTACCTTTAAGTTTGAATCAAACGTTTTATAACTTCACATGGGACCTTTCGAATTTAGACCTCGGAGATTATTTATATTTAGATGGAGAACCAAGCATTATTAATGGAAACTATAGAATATTGAACACAAATACATCAGTAACTTCTTCAGGATTAGCATTATTAAATATTACAGGTCCAAAAACAATTACAGTTGGTGGCAACTTTGAAGTTGCTGGTGATACATATTTAGCAATGGCTATTGACGCTTCTGATAACTACACATTAAATATAGCTGGAAACTTTATTCTAAATGATGCAAATACAGCCATAGATTTGGCACAGGATGGGGTTGGTACAATTAACCTTGATGGCAACTTAACTTTATCAAGTGGATCAATTAGTAACAGTGTTAATAGTGCATGCGAATTAAATTTTACAGGAACAACAAATCAAACAATTACACATGCAGGAGGTATAGTTGGCAATATTTGGAATACAAATATTAAAATTGACGCAATGATTAATGTACCAAACGGGAATTTTTTAGGTGGAACTGGTTGGGGAGGTACATTTGAGGCTGAAGGTAATGCTATAATTAAATCAGGAAGTGTAAATACGTTAGGAGCTGTAGTAGCTTCATCAACAAGTGCTGGTGCCATTAGATTTAGTACACAAACTTATAGCACTAATTCAACAATAGAATATAATGGAGTAGCTCCACAGTTTATGGCAAGCGGTAACCCCACAAACCTTAATTACACAATTAACAATGCAAGTGGTGTTACACTTAATAATAATTGGACTTTGAGCTCTGGTAGAACTTTAACTTTTACAACTGGCAAATTAAGCATATCAAACAGAACATTTACGCTTAATGGTTCAGTATCTGGCATGAGTGCAGCAAATAGTATAACTGGTGGTAGTACAAGTACGATTACAATTGGTGGTAGTGGTAGTACAGGAACTTTGTTTTTTGATCAAACAGCTGATGGAACAACAAATGTTATTAGACAATTAACATTAAACCGTTCGGGTGGTTCTGCCACAATTGGAAACAAATTAATAATACCCGAAGTTTTAACCGTTACAAGTGGTACATTTAATACTGGTGATTTTTTAACTTTACGTTCTACAGCTTCATTAACCGCTCAAGTAGCAACAGTAACAGGAACAATCTCTGGCCAAGCTAATATTGAAAGATTTATTCCATCAATTGCAAGGCGTTGGAGATTTCTATCTGCGCCAGTAAGTAGTGGAGCATCTATAGCAAATAGCTGGAGAAATGGTATGTTTATTACCGGAACTGGAACAGGATTTGGTCCTGTTGGATTAGCAAATTACAATTCAAATGGGTTTGATTGGACCGCAGCAAATAGTGCAAGTATCTATACCTACAACGAAAATCAAGCTTTAGATTTTAATAGCCGCTGGGTAGCAGTAACTTTGGCTGCAACAACATTAAATAGAGGAGTTGGTTACAGAGTATTTATTCGTGGTGATAGAAGCAATGCTGGAAGATTGGACGGGTCAGTTACTACACAAAATGAAGTTACTATAACCGCAGTCGGTGCAATACCTCAAGGCGCAATTAATGTTCCTATTACATGTTCAAATGGTTGCACAGCAGATGATGGTTGGAATTTAGTAGGTAATCCATACCCTGCAACTGTTGATTGGAATACTTTACAATCTTCGAATAGTTCAAAAGTTACAGGTTCATATACCGTTATAAACCCAGCGACAAATGCATACGAATCATGGAACGGAACTACAGGAGACGCAACAAGATATATCTCATCAGGACAATCATTCTGGGTTAAGAGTTTATTATCATCAACTAATTTAAGCTTTGCAGAGTCTCATAAAGATATTGCGCAAGCTGGAGGTAGTAAATTTAAATCTAGCGGATTAACTAATCACTTAAAAATAACTTTAAGCGGAAACGGGTTTTACAATAATGCATTTATCCACCAAAACACAACAGGCGCTTATGGTAAAGACAATTACGATGCAGTAAAATTTGGTTATGGCAACTACCAAATTGCTACGTTTGAACCTAGTACAGGAACAAGAATGGACATTAATAACTTACCTGTTTATGGTGCTAAAGTAACAGACACTATTGAAGTGGAAGTAAATGTACCAGTAGCTGCGGCAAACTATCAATTAGATTTTAATGACCCAAGTTCATTTACCAGCAATTTAAAGGTATACTTACAAGATAAATTTTTAAATACCATCCAAGATTTAAACCTTGCAAATACTTATTCATTTGCAACAAATGGAACTGCTGGTTCTACAGGAAATCGTTTTAGGATATTAATAACCGACCAAACAACTCCATTACCAGTAGTGTTTACTGCTTTAGAGGCAAAATTAAACAGCAATAATGGTACTGATTTAAAATGGAGTACCATGAGCGAAAAGAACAATGCTAAGTTTATTATTGAGCGCAGTGTTGACATGAAATCGTTTGTTGAAATTGGTTTAGTTAAAGCAGTTGGCAACTCGAATGTTAGAAATAATTACACTTATACCGATTTAAAACCTGCAGCTTATACAACCAACTATTATAGAATTAAGCAAGTTGATTTGGATGGTAAATTCACTTATTCAAATATTGCTTCAATTACTACAGATATTAAAGGTAACGGTAATATTAACACTATTGAAACAACTACAAATGCAGTTAAAGTATATCCAATACCAACTCGTGATGTATTAAACATTAGCATGGTTGATGGTGATGATTTAACATATTCAATTGTTGATGTATTTGGTAGTGAAGTAAAGAAAGGTGCTAGCGAAGTTATTGAAACTGCTAGTAGCATTAACGTTTCTGAGTTATCAAGTGGAATTTACTTTATAGTAGTAAAATCTAGCAACGGAACATTAACTAAAACTAAATTTATTGTTGAATAATCAACAACAAACAACATATTAAAAAAGGCTTCGTGTTATAAAACACGAAGCCTTTTTACTTTAGGTAAGCTTATGAAATATAAGTTTCTTATTATCTTTTAAATGCTTGAAGTTTAATTTGGGTTAACCTACGTTTGGTGTCTTCGGCAAAGTCGCCATTCATCATCCAATCGTAATAACCGTAGTCGGTTTTAAAAACTTCTTCAACCAATTTACCTTTATGTTTGCCAAAGTTAATTACGGGTTTTCCATCGTTGTTATAAACCATTCTACCAGCTAGGTCAACATTTTTATCTTGCTTGGTAAAGTTATGTAAAAACTCTACATCGTTTTGTAAGCCTTCATAATGTTCTATTTGGGCTTTTAAAACTTCAAGCGTTGCAATGGTATCGGCTTCGGCACTATGCGCATTAACCAACTCTTTATTGCAATAAAACTTATAAGCTGCCGAAAGTGTACGTTGCTCCATCATGTGGAAAATACGTTGTGCATCCACAAACTTTCTACTCTCTACATCAAACTCTACTCCTGCCCTTAAAAACTCTTCAACCATTAAAGGAAAGTCGAATTTATTTGAATTGAATCCAGCAAAATCACACCCTTTAAATTCTTCGGCCAGTTCTTTGGCTTTTTGTTTAAATAAAGGTGCGTCTTTTATATCTTCATCATAAATACCATGTATTAAACTAACCTCAAGCGGAATTGGCATTTCTGGATTAAATCGCATTGTTTTAATGTTTTCGGTTCCATCAGGCATTACCTTAATGTAACTAAACTCCACTATCCTATCCTTGTTTACACTTGTTCCAGTAGTTTCTAAATCAAATACTATTAAGGGTCTTTTTAAATTCAACTTCATTGTTCTGTTTTGTTTATTTTAATGTATTTAAATACTAGTAAACTCCAGTATAATTATGTGGTGTAATTTTCTTTAACTCGGTTTTTATTTTTACACTTACCTTAAGCTTATCAATAAAAGCATGCAAACTTTTTTGGTTTATTTTGGCATTGGTACGTGTTAAATCTTTTAAAGCTTCGTATGGTTTAGGGTAACCTTCACGCCTTAATATAGTTTGAATAGCCTCGGCACACACAGCCCAATTATCTTCTAAATCTTGGTGTAATGCTTTTTCGTTTAACAATAACTTACCCAATCCTTTTAAAATACTATTATATGCAATTAAAGTATGCGCTAAAGGAACACCAACATTGCGCAAAACAGTTGAATCTGTAAGGTCGCGTTGCAAACGAGATACAGGCAATTTTGCAGATAAATGCTCAAACAATGCATTGGCAATTCCTAAATTTCCTTCGGCATTTTCAAAATCAATAGGGTTAACTTTATGTGGCATTGCAGATGAACCAACTTCACCTTTTTTTAACTGCTGTTTAAAATATTCCATCGAAATATATTGCCAAAAATCACGACTCATATCTAACAAAATAGTATTGATGCGTTTATAAGCATCAAACATAGCTGCTAAATTATCATAATGCTCAATTTGTGTGGTGTATTGGCTTCTGGTTAAACCTAAACCATCTAAAAATTTGTTACTAAATTCAACCCAATTAATTTTTGGATAAGCCACTTGATGTGCATTAAAATTACCTGTTGCACCACCAAATTTTGCATTGTATGGAATAGCCTCTAATTGTGCCATTTGTTTTTCAATACGCTCCACAAAAACTAATATTTCTTTGCCTAATTTAGTTGGCGAAGCAGGCTGTCCGTGGGTGTGTGCTAACATTGGAATATTCTTCCAATCTTTAGCTAATGATTTAAGTTTTTTGATAACCTCTGCTAAAGCGGGCAACATGGTTTGAATATTAGCATCCATCATGCTTAATGGAATTGCCGTATTATTTATATCCTGAGAAGTTAATCCAAAGTGAATAAATTCACTAATATCTGCCAAACCTAAGGCTTGCATTTTTTCTTTAATTAAATACTCAACCGCTTTAACATCATGGTTGGTAGTTTTTTCAATTTCCTTTACACGCAAAGCATCTTGCTCGGTAAAATTAGTGTACAACTCACGTAATATTTGTTTATCAGCTACGCTAATTCTTCCTTTTATTTGAGGCAAAGGCAACTCCGCTAATCCAATAAAATATTCAATTTCTACCAATACACGGTATTGTATTAATGCAAATTCGCTAAAGTAAGTACCTAATTGTTCAGTTTGTTTACGGTATCTGCCATCAACAGGAGAAATGGCGGTTAGTGTTGAAAATTCCATGGCGCGAAAATAAGTGAACATAACTAAATAACACGGGTTTAGTTTTTAACAACATATTAAAACAATTAACGCCATTTAACTGTAATTACTACCAATTATAGTATTTGCTGCAATCCTTATCAAAAAAGATATTTACTTTGTAGAGAATACATAAAATTAGTAATTAATAAACCAACATCATAATGAAACAATTTTTTAAGTTTATGCTTGCGTCAATATTTGGGGTAATCATATCAGTAGTGTTACTGTTTTTTATAATCGCAGGTATTGTTGGAGGTCTTGTAGCATCAACCCAAAAAGGTGATAGCAAAACTATTGAAACAAACAGTGTGCTTACTTTAAAACTGGATTACATGATACCAGAACGCACCAGTAAAAACCCATTTGAACAATTTAATTTTAGCACTTTCGAAAACAACAAATCAGCTGGATTAAATGATGTTTTACAAGCTATTAAAGGAGCAAAAGAAAATGAAAACATTAAGGGTATTTACCTAAATTTAAGTATTTCGCCAAATGATTATGCAACTTTAGAGGCCATAAGAAATGCGTTAATTGATTTTAAAACCACCAAAAAATTTGTAGTGGCTTATGGCGAATTATTAGAAGAACATAGTTATTATATAGCAAGTGTTGCAGATGAGATATACTTAAACCCATCGGGCGAATTATTGATGGATGGATTTAGCAGCACAACTCCTTATCTTAAAGGTTTATTTAATAAAATTGGGGTTGAACCTCAGTTAATCCGCCATGGTAAATTTAAATCGGCTGGCGAGCCTTTAATTGCTGATAAAATGAGCGATGCTAATCGTGAGCAAATACAGGCATACCTAGGTGGCATGTATGATAACTTTATTAACGCAATTGCAAAGTCGCGCAAAATTACACCCGAACAACTTAAACAAATGGTTGATGAGTTATCTATTCAAAGTCCGGAGGATGCAAAACGCTTAAACATGATAACCGATGTATTATTTGAAGACCAAGTGCAAGATATTTTAACAAAAAAAGTTGGGGTTGAAAAATATAAGGATGTAAAATTTGTATCAGCTACAGAGGTTTCAAAAAATGTAAAAACCACCCCTTATAGCGTTAAAGAAAAAATTGCAGTAATATATTGTGTGGGTGATATTGTAAGCGGTAAAAGCAGTGAACAAAATATGGGCTCGGCAACAATTGTAGAAAGTTTACGTAAAGCAAAAAACGATAGCAATATAAAAGCTGTTGTATTAAGAATAAACTCACCAGGAGGAAGTGCATTGGCAAGTGATGTAATGTGGCGCGAAGTGGTATTAACTAAAAAAGTTAAGCCTGTAATTGTATCGATGGGTGCAGTAGCAGCAAGTGGTGGATATTTTATTGCTGCACCAGCTGATGTGATTGTAGCACAAGAAAACACCATAACGGGAAGTATTGGGGTATTTGCACTATTGGTAAATGCACAAAAATTAATTAAAGAAAAACTTGGTGTAAATATGGAAACGGTAAAGTTTGGCAAATATGCAGATATGGGAACTGCAAGCAGACCATTAACTGGAGCTGAACAAGCAATTTTACAAAAGTACATTGATAAGATTTACAATGAATTTATAAATAAAGTGGCACAAGGAAGAAACTTAACGCCAGAACAAGTAGATAGTATTGCGCAAGGCCGGGTTTGGAGTGGCACTGATGCAAAAAAGATTGGATTGGTTGATGAATTTGGCGGATTAGATAAAGCCATAGAAATAGCTGCTAAAAAGAGCAACTTAAAAGAATACAGAATTACTACTTACCCTGAACAAAAAGATCCATTTGAATCGTTTATGTCGAGCATGGGTGATGAAGCTTCAACTTATATGGCTAAACAAAAATTTGGCGAACATTATGAATGGTATAACCAAGTAACTAAACTTTTAAAATACGAAGGCATGCAAATGCGAATGCCAACAAGTATAGAAATAAATTAAACCAAAGCCCAACCCTAAAAAAGTTGGGCTTTGGTTTTTTAAATTATTTTCACGAAGTTTACACTACTAAACCTAACCCCATTTTGCCATGAAAATAACCAATTGCCTTACTTGCAATAACGAACTAAGAGGCCGGTCTGATAAGAAATTTTGTGATGACCAATGCCGCACCACCTACAATAATCAACAAAACCCTGCACCTACTTTAGTAAAAGAAATTACCAATGCACTTAAAAAAAATAGGCGCATAATGGAGGCTTTAGTGCCAAGTGATATTGGTAAAATTAAAGTGAGTTACCAAAAACTAATTACCAAGGGATATAACTTTGGATACCATACACACACCTATACAACCAAAGTGGGAACCCATTATGTATTTTGCTTTGAGTATGGTTACCTTAAACTAGATAACGATATGTATATGTTGGTGAAGCGCATTGAAGACTAAATTTTATTACAGTGCCAAAACAGTTTGTTTTTAGCAGCATCGGTTGTGCAAAAAATGTAATCTTCGCCACCTTCTGTTAAGTTAAATGTTTTTCGAATTTCATCAACCGTTGTTACAAAATTGCGTGCAGAGATATTGGCCTTGGTAATTTGATTAGTTTTTAAATATTGTTTGATAGATGTTTTACTAAATGGCTGATGATGGATTACTTTAAATATACGACCAAAATAATTATTTACCGCAAAATTTGCAGTGCAATAATGGCTGTTTTTAGCAACTATATTAATACCACAAGCTTTGGCATAACTAGCACTTAAACCTGCTTTAATAACCATGTTTGATGGTTCGAAAAAACAATCTTCAATTTTAGATTCTTCCGTTTTTACAATAACATTTCCTGGAAATTGATGTTCAACCTCCCCTAACTCATTTACTTGAACAGCTTTAATATTTTGATGTGCAGAATGTGCCGTTTTATGCATCACCACCAGCACTTCTTTTACTTCATTTTTAAAACCAACTACATAAATGGTTTCAATATTGGCAAAGGTTTTAAACAAGTAAACAATATCTACCATTGGAGAAAGTTTTAATAAAAGTGTGCTTCCTTGCTCTACTAATTTAGGTACAATTGCTAACACATTTGGTGTTGCATCAACCAACGAAAATGTTTTTATTTTGCTTGTTGGTCTTCTGTCTGCATCAATATAGTATGCATCGGCAATTTGGGTATTGCTAGCCAAATAATCGGCCGCATTTGCATCAACCCTAATAATATTTGTTACACCTAATTTATTAAAGTTATGCCTCACAATTTGGTTTAATTCCTTGTCAGGGTCAACTCCTATTACTTGTTTAAAACTATTTGCAAAAGCTACATCATCAACGCCAAGGCCTGCACTTAAATCAACCAAAACATCCCCTAAAATCAAACTTGCTTTAAAATTAGCTAGCGGAATAGAGCTACATTGTTCTAAACTTTTTCGAGTAAAATAACAGCCATTAGCCACCCAAGATGGTAGTTTTTTCTGCGCTTTATCAAACAATTCAATTTGTTCTGCTACAAACAATGCTTGCTCACTAAATTTACTTTTTACATAAACCATAAGCTGATTTTGTGTGTATAATTTTGTAAACTCTACTAGCTTTGGTATGTTTACATCTAAAAGCGATTTATTAAGATTTATATAACTTTGAGGCATTGAAAATCAATATGAAAAAAATTATAATTATAGCCGCTTTTGCATTAATAACGGTAAGCATAAGTTCTTGCAGAGGCCATTGTCCGAGGTACAGCATAAACTGGAGTAGCCTTTTTAATTAATCGTAATTAAAGGTTATTTTTTGTTTAACATCTGGATGCAGTGATAATGCAACAGGACAATTTAATGCTGCTTGCTCCAACTCGCTTTTATAGTTAATTACCGCTTTAGGAATGGTGTAAACAATTTCAATTATTGCAACTTTACGCGGACTTAAATTCATCTTTTTGGTAACCAGTGTTTTGGTGTCTGTAATATCAATTCCAAGTTTATTAGCTTCAATACCCATAATGGTTAACATACACTGCGCTAGTGATGTAGCCATCATATCCGTTGGCGAAAAAGCTTCCCCTTTTCCGTTGTTATCAACTGGTGCATCAGTAATTACCTGCTCGCCACTTGCAATGTGTGTTGACTTGGTGCGCAAATCTCCTAAATAAATCACCTCCGAAGTATGCATAATTTTTGTATTTTTGAACTTTCAAATATATACGCATGAGTGGGGTTGCCAAATTATGTACATTAGTTTTATTATTAATCGCTTTTGAAGCTGTGGCTCAAAACGAATTAATAACCGAGCCTACTTTAATGTACCGCAAGCGTATTCAGTATGGTGCACATTTAAATAGTGCTGCCTTAGGTGGCTTAAACTTTAAATACCTGTGGCAAAAAACTGCTCTTGTAAAAAATGGTTTCGATATTGACTTATCAAGAATACGACACCCAAAAGAAGAGCGTGTTTACGGCCAATCAGATAACCCAAAACAATACACACCTGGCCGAATTAATATGGCATTTTTTTTAAGAACTGGTTACGGACAAAATATTTTTATTACTACACGTGATTACAAAAATGCCATTTCGTTACATTATAATTATTCATTTGGACTAACCACTGCCCTGCTTAAACCAATTTATATTGATGTATTTAAAAAATCGCAAGACATTTACGGACAAGATTATATTGCTACCGAAAAATACGAACCTGTGCATGTGCACACCAACTCTTCTAACATATACGGAAATGCTACTTTTACACGTGGATTTAATGAATTAACAGCAAAAGTTGGTGGTCATTTTAAAAACAGCTTATCGGTGGAGTGGGGCGAATATCCTGATGCATTTACCAGTATTGAGGCAGGCATTTGTGTTGATGTATTTGCAAAACCTTTGCCTTTAATGGCCGAAGAATTAGCATCAAACAAAAATATTTTTTTAACCTTATTTTTAGGGGTTACATTTGGACAAAATAGATAGATTATTTTATGATTGAATTACCAACTTTAGCAGAAGAGCGTATAAAAAAACCATCGTGGTTAAAGGTGAAATTACCTACTGGAGAAAATTACCGAAACGTACGTAAAATAGTTGACGAGTATAAATTGCATACCATTTGCGAAAGCGGCAGTTGCCCCAATATGGGCGAATGTTGGGGAGCCGGTACTGCAACATTTATGATTTTAGGAAATGTATGTACACGTAGCTGTAGTTTTTGTGCAGTTGCAACTGGCAGGGCGCAAGAGTATGATTTAACCGAACCTTTACGTGTGGCCGAAGCCATACGATTAATGGGTGTAAAACATGCCGTGCTTACATCAGTAAATCGTGATGAGTTAAAAGATAAAGGCGCAACAGTTTGGGCTGATACCATTAGAAAGGTAAAAGAATTAAACCCAAACACAACTATGGAAACACTTATTCCAGATTTTTTATCAAAATGGGATTTATTGTACCAAGTAATTGATGAAAAACCTGAAGTGGTTTCGCACAATATGGAAACCGTAAAACGTTTGTACAGAAAAGTACGTCCGCAGGCTAAATACGAACGTAGTTTAGAGCAGATTTTAAAAACCAAAGAACGTGGTATAAGAACTAAATCGGGCATAATGCTTGGCTTAGGCGAAACCAAAGACGAAGTATTAGAAGTGCTAAACGATTTAAAAGAATGGGGATGCGATGTGGTAACACTTGGTCAATACCTACAACCTACCAAAATGCACTTAAATGTAGAGCGTTTTGTAACCCCAGCAGAGTTTGATTATTATAAAGAAGAAGGCTTAAAAATGGGCTTAAAATACGTGGAGTCTGGCGCATTGGTTCGTTCATCATACCATGCCGAAAGACATTTATTATAGTTAACTTTGTTTTAAAATTATACAAAACGTGTTGAAGAAAATCAACACGTTTTTTTTGTCCTATTTTTTTTACATACTAAATTAAAACATCAAACACAATTTTGCGTTTATGTACATGTATTTAACAATTACTTTTCATAAAGGTTAGGGTTTATAAGTAACACAAAACCCCCGGTTTTAATTAATCGGGGGTTTGTGTTTTATGGGCAATTTCATCCAAATTGTTCATTTACTTTTATTAGCTTTGTTCGGTAATTATGACATTTAAATTAACATCAGAATATACCCCTGCTGGCGATCAACCCTCTGCAATAAAACAATTGGTAGAAGCCGCCAATCAAGGCAATAAGCACCAAACATTACTGGGGGTTACTGGCTCGGGTAAAACTTTTACCATGGCCAATGTTATCGAGCAGGTTCAAAAACCTACTTTAATTATTAGTCATAATAAAACCTTAGTAGCCCAATTGTATGGCGAGTTTAAACAGTTTTTTCCTGATAATGCTGTTGAATATTATGTTTCGTATTACGATTATTATCAACCCGAAGCATTTATTCCATCAAGCAATACGTATATAGAAAAAGATTTAGCCATTAATCAAGAAATAGAAAAACTAAGGTTAAAAACCACCTCTTCGCTCCTATCTGGCCGAAGAGATGTGATTGTACTTGCATCGGTTAGTTGTATTTACGGAGCTGGAAATCCAAAAGATTACGAGAGCAGTATTATTCGCCTGCATCAATCCCAAAAAATACCGCGCAATAATGTGTTGTATGCCTTGGTTGATTCTTTATACTCGCGCACTACAGCCGATTTTAACAGGGGAAATTTTAGGGTTAAGGGAGATGTGTTAGATGTTTTTCCGGCTTATGCTGATTTTGCTTTTAGAATAACTTTTTTTGGAAACGAAATTGAAGAAATTGCGGTGATAGACCCTGTTTCTGGCAAGCTTCAAGAGCGTGTTAGTGATATTGCTATTTTTCCGGCAAATATGTATGTAACACCCAAAGATCAACTTAACTCGGCCATACGTGATATACAAGATGATTTGGTGGCGCAATTGGAATACTTTAGAAGCATAGGCAAACACCTTGAAGCAAAACGTTTAGAAGAACGCACAAATTTTGATTTAGAAATGATGCGTGAGTTGGGTTATTGTAGCGGAATTGAGAATTACAGCAGGTACATGGATAAGCGTAAAGCAGGCGACCGTCCGTTTTGTTTGATTGATTATTTTCCTAAGGATTTTATGATGTTTATTGACGAAAGCCACGTTACCATGCCACAAGTTAGGGCAATGTATGGAGGTGATAGGGCACGTAAAGAAAACTTAGTAGAATATGGATTTAGGTTACCCAGTGCAATGGACAATAGGCCACTAACTTTTAATGAGTTTGAAAGCATGATAGACCAAGTTGTGTATGTAAGTGCCACACCAAGTGATTACGAATTGCGCATGAGCGAAGGTATAGTTGTTGAGCAAATTATTAGACCAACTGGCTTGCTTGATCCAACAATTGAAATAAGACCTAGCAGCAACCAAGTAGATGATTTATTGGATGCCATAGACGAACGCATAAAAATGGGCGACCGCATTTTGGTAACAACTTTAACAAAACGTATGGCCGAAGAGTTATCTAAGTACATGCAAAAATTAAACATTAAATGCAGGTACATACACAGCGAAATAAAAACATTAGAACGTGTAGAAATTTTGCGCGATTTAAGGTTGGGGGTATTTGATGTATTGATAGGAGTAAATTTACTTAGAGAAGGATTAGATTTACCAGAGGTAAGTTTGGTAGCCATTATGGATGCTGATAAAGAAGGTTTTTTACGTAATGATA
>JAUCCO010000005.1:0-53242 GCA_034676125.1 Bacteroidia bacterium | reverse complement strand
CTTTTTAGGAGCAGCCTTTTTTGCAGCTGATTTTTTAGCAGGTGCCTTTTTTGCAAATGCATCTGGATCTTCTTTCTCTATTAATTTTTTTACAGTATCTAAATTAATAACAGCAAGTTCTTCGTTGGTGTATTTTTCACCATCTACTTTACGAGCTATCTTAATCATTTTTTTACCAAACCTAATAAATGCACCCCATCTTCCGTTTTCAATGGCAATTTTCTCATCATTCCATTGTTGTATAAAACGGTTAGCTTCTTTGTCTATTTTTTTCTCAATTAACTCATTCATTTGTGGCTGAGTTAGGGTATCTAAATCATAAGCTTTAGGTACGTTAATAAATAAATCGTTCCATTTTATAAATGGTCCAAACCTACCTTTACCTTTTGTAATTGGTTTGTTATCATAAGTACCAACTGGTGCATCAGCCGTTTGTTTATCGTTAATTACTGCAATAGCGCGATCTAAGCCAACTTCCATCAACTCTTCACCACGTGGTAAAGAAATAAACTCTTCGCCCCATTTAACGTATGGTCCAAATCGACCAATATTAACAGAAACTTCTTTGCTTTGATACGCTCCAAGTAAACGAGGTAATTTAAATAATTCTAATGCCTCTTCAAGCGAAATAGAATCTATACGTTGGCTTTGCAATAGTTTACCATATTGTGGTTTCTCTTCTTCGCTAGCTTCACCTAATTGCACATACGGACCAAATTTACCAACTTTAGCATACACGTTTTTATTGCTCACAGGGTCAACTCCCAAAGTACGTTCGCCACTTTGGCGCTCGGCAGTTTCAATTGTTCTTTCTACATCCTCATGAAAAGGTTTGTAGAAATCGGCAATCATTTTATTCCAAACAACTTGGCCACGTGCTATCTCATCAAATTCTTTTTCAACACTTGCGGTAAAGTTGTAGTCCATAATTTTATCAAAGTGTTTTGATAAAAAGTCGGTTACAATCATTCCAATATCACTAGGAAAAAGTTTAGCTTTTTCGCTACCATATTTTTCACTTTTTACTGCACGTTTTATATTGCCTTTATCAAGTGTTAATACCGTAAAACTACGCTCTTTTCCGTCTCTATCTTCTTTTACTACATAACCACGTTTTTGTATGGTGCTAATTGTTGGTGCATAAGTAGAAGGTCGGCCAATACCAAGTTCTTCTAACTTTTTAACCAAACTTGCTTCAGTATATCTTGGTGCAGGACGAGTATATTTTTCGCCAGCTTCCATATCAATCAACATCAACTTTTCGCCTACCTTTAATGGTGGCAACATTTTGCTGTTTTCGTTTTCACTTTCGTCATCTGTACTTTCTAAATATACCTTTAAAAAACCATCAAACTTTAATACTTCACCAGTTGCGGTTAAAGTATCAGGCAAAGTGCTTATGCCAATTTGTGCAATGGTACGTTCTATTTGTGCCTTACTCATTTGAGATGCAATAGCACGTTTATAAATTAAATCGTAAAGACGTTTTTCTTGTGGTGTGCCATCAATATCTACATTCTCAAAATAAGTAGGACGAATGGCCTCATGCGCTTCTTGTGCGCTATCACTTTTGGTGGTGTATCTTTTAGGATTACTGTATTGTGCACCAAAATTATTGGTGATGTAACTTTTAGCTGCACCAATTGCCAACTCACTTAAGTTTACACTATCGGTACGCATATAAGTAATAAATCCATGCTCGTAAAGCTTTTGTGCAATACTCATGGTTATACTTACTCCATATCCTAATTTTCTACTCGCTTCTTGTTGTAGGGTTGATGTAGTAAAAGGTGGCGCAGGCGATTTTTCGGCAGGTTTTACTTCAAGGTTATTGATGGTAAAATCGGCACTGATACATTTTTGTAAAAACGCTTGTGCATCTTCTTCTTTAGTAAATCTTTTGCTTAACTCAGCATCCATTTGTTTGCCACCTACATTAAAGTGTGCAACAATTTTAAAGGCTGATGAATAGCTAAAACCACTAATCTCGCGCTCGCGTTCAACAATTAATTTTACCGCAACAGATTGTACCCTACCAGCACTTAAACTACCCTTAATTTTTTTCCATAAAACTGGTGATAATTCAAAACCAACTAGCCTATCCAAAACCCTACGAGCTTGTTGTGCATTAACTAAATTATAATCAATACCACGTGGATTTTCGATTGCACGCAAAATTGCAGGTTTAGTAATTTCATGAAATACAATTCGTTTGGTATTATTTGGTGTTAGTTTTAACACTTCACTTAAATGCCAAGAAATGGCTTCTCCCTCACGGTCCTCATCGGAAGCTAACCAAACCATATCACTTTGGCTTGCTAACTTTTTTAATTCACTAACTATTGCTTTTTTATCAGGAGAAACTTCATACTGAGGCTCGAAATTTTTATCAATTCTTATGGCATCATCGCCCTTCGCCAAATCACGTATATGTCCGTAACAACTTTTTACGGTAAAATCTTTTCCTAAAAACTTTTCTATCGTTTTGGCCTTTGCAGGCGACTCCACTATCACTAAATTCTTTGTCATATGGCAATATTACTAACTTATATAAAAACAAAAAAACAGTGAGTAAAAAGCTCACTGTTTCGGTATGCAGGTTACAATTTTTTTTAGTTTACTACAAGCTTGTGCACAAATGTTCCGCTTTTGGTAGTTACTTGTATAAGATAAATACCAGCTTGCAAGCCATTGCGATTTATCGCCAAACTGTGCATTCCTGCTTGCATTTCGCCTTGTTGTAATGTACTAATTTTCCTACCAGCAATATCGCAAATATTAATATTTACCGACTGGGCATTTTTTAGCTCAAATTGTGCATAAGCTGCATCTCCCATCGGATTTGGAAATACATTAAATGCCATTTCTTGCTTTAAATTATCAACTAAACCAGTAGATGCTGATATGGTAAAATCATCAATAAAAGTATTGTTTCCTCTTAAATTTCTTAACTCAAATCGAATACGTGCATTGGTCATATTTTTATATGGCGTTAAATCAAAACTAAACGCATTCCAATCTGATGATGATGTAGGAACATATGCTGCTGATGGTAAACTTATTGATGGAGAACCTGAATATAATTTAGTTTCAGTACGACCAAAGTCACCACTTATAAATACTTCAAGCACATCACCCGAAACTTTTTTAGCGCTAGCAACCCTGAATCCTAAAACTGGATTAGCCAAGGTAGATAAATCAATTAATGGCGAACTAAATTCATCACGAGAGTGGGTGGTTGCAGTATTTACATAATTTCTCATCGCAATACTTTTTGTTCCATTAAATCCTACATTATCAATATTCCAACCTTTAACACCATTGTTTAAATTTTGAATACGCCATCCAGCAGTGCTGATATCAGCATCTTCAAAACCATAAGCATAAGGTGCTTTAATAACTGATGCAGCAATAGGATTATAATCGCCTGCAGCATTTATTCCTGCTGCTGTTAAATTACCAGCAGAATAAACTACCGTACGATATGCTTGCATGGTGGCTACTGCACGTGCTTTTTGACCTATCGTAAACACATCAGTACACTTGCCATCCATATAATCCATATAGTTTTTTAGCATATCTGGTAAATCAGGATTATCACCTGTACAAGAGTTTTTCACTGCATCACAAGCAGATCCAAAATTTGCTGCAGAAACAGGAGGTGTATCACAAACGCCATCTCCGCCAGAGTTACAGTTATTTGCCGTCATACCTGCACAACCACTTTGAAACGGATGATATAAGCCAACCCAATGCCCAACTTCATGGGTTAAAGTACGGCCTGCATTATTGGTATTTCCGGTTTGTATGTTACCTAAATAATCTGCACGCATTACAATTCCATCTGTATTGGGGCTGCTAGCTAAGTCGGTTGGAAACTGAGCAAAACCAAGCACAGTACCAGCAGTTCCGGTGTTAATATTTATCGTTTTTACCACCCATACATTTAAGTATTTTGTAGAAGGCCACCTGATTAAATTTTTAACATTATTTCCTGCATTATCAGTTAAATTACTTTTAATGCGGTTTATACCATCATGCCTATTCCCGTTAGGGTCTAGCTGGGCTAATCTAAATTCAAATTCCATATCACTTGCCAACGGATTTGTGCTTCTACCGCCATTGGTACCTGCTATTTTACGAAAATCTTCGTTTAAAATGCGCATTTGATCCATTATTTGGGCTTGCGTAATATTCTCCATTCCATCATTATGTATTACATGAAATACAACAGGAATATATTTTATACCCGCTTTTTTACCGAAGTTTTTATTGCTTAATAATGCATCAGCTATTACGCGTATTTGTTCATTACCTTTTGCTTCATCAATAGCCAATTGCGGATTGACTTGCTTCATTTGGTAACGAATCTCATCGGTTCCACAAGGAACTATTTGCTGGGCATTAGTATTTATTAGGGCTAGGGCTAAAATGGTACTTAATAATATTCTTTTCATTTATTTATTTAAATCAACTTTTTAAATGTAGTTTAATTTGCAAGATAGAGTTAAAATAATTAATAATGGTGGCATGGACTTGCTGCATATTACCAAATCATTACAAACTATTGTGCTTTTGCAGCTATCTTGTTGCATTATAAATTCTAGTTATAATAGGTTTGATGCTTTATTTCTGAGCACAAAATCGGCTAAAACCAAAGCGGCCATAGCTTCTACAATAGGCACTGCACGCGGCACTACACATGGGTCATGTCTGCCAATGGCAGCTAAATTAGTTTCTTCGCCTAAGGTAGAAACTGTTTTTTGTTGAGCACGAATGGTTGCAACAGGCTTAAATGCACACCTAAAATAAATAGGTTGTCCGTTGCTTATACCACCTTGCACACCTCCACTAAAATTTGTTTGGGTTGATATTTTTGCTTCTTCAATTACAAATGCATCGTTGTGGTTGCTTCCATACATGGCTGCTGCATCAAAACCACTTCCAATTTCAAAACCCTTACATGCATTTATACTTAGTATTGCTTTGCCTAATTCTGCATGTAATTTATCAAATACAGGTTCGCCTAAACCCGCATCAACACCTAAAGCTACACATTGTATAACACCACCAACACTATCTCCTGCCTGGCCAACTTCGTTAATTAAATTAATCATTTGTTGGGCAGTTTCTGCATCTGGGCACCTAACTATATTTGTTTCAGTTTGCAAAAAATCTAACTCGTTAAATGGTGTAGCTAATTTTACATTACCCACTTGCTGCACATAAGCATGAATATTTATACCAAATGATTTTAAAAATAATTTAGCAACAGCACCTGCCAAAACACGGGCAACTGTTTCGCGTGCAGATGAACGTCCGCCACCACGATAATCTCTTATGCCATATTTGGTTTGATAAGTATAATCTGCATGAGAAGGACGATACACATCCTTTAAATGCGAATAATCTTGGCTTCGTTGATCGGTATTTTTCACCATCATACAAATTGGTGCTCCAGTGGTTTTTCCTTCAAATACACCCGATAAAATTTCAAAAATTTGGTCTTCGTGGCGTTGTGTAGTAATGCTACTTTGGCCCGGTTTGCGCCTGTTTAATTCGTTTTGAATAAAAGTTAAATCAATATCTAAATTACTTGGGCAACCATCAATAATAACACCTAAAGCTGCACCATGACTTTCGCCAAATGTGGTAATTTTAAAAAGTTGTCCGTACGAGTTTCCTGCCATGATTAAATTACAAATAGGTATTTATTCATTCAAATAAACTCATTTTATACTATAATGTTTCAATAGTAAAGCCAACCTTACATAAATCATCCCAAAAGTGGGGATACGATTTTTCTACCACAGCAGCATTATTTACCACAACCCCATCAAACAATAATGCCAATGGCGCCAATGCCATAGCCATTCGGTGGTCATCGTAGGTATTAAAACTTATTACTTGATGGTATTTAACCTTAGCAACTGGAGTAATAAACAGTTGGTGTTGATTATGGCTAACATTAAAACCACATTTATTTAGTTCGGTAGTAATTGCCTCTAGTCTGTTGCTTTCTTTATCTTGTAAATGTGATACATTATTAAACGTGCAAGGTATATTTAAAACGCACATCATTACAGCCATCGACATTACCATATCAGGATAATTTAACATATCAAAGGTTGCTTCTTCAAGCCTGTTTTTATTTTTTGATAATGCTGCTCCGTGATTATTAAACACCGTACTTACCCCTAAATTTTGCATGTACTGCGCTATTATTGCATCGCCTTGAATGCTGTTGGTACTTAAATCGGCAACAGTAATATTTGCTTGTTTTGAAAACAATATTATTTGATACCAAAATGCTGCTGCACTCCAATCGGGTTCAATAGTTATGGCGGTGTTATTGGGTTTGGGTTGATATGGATTGATCACCACATCATTTAAAACAGTAACCGATACCCCAAATTGGTTTAGCAAATCTGCCGTCATGGTAATGTATGGTTTTGATGCAATTTTATCAGCCAACTTAATTATCAATCCATTTTTAAAACTAGGTGCAACTAGCATTAAAGCAGTAATAAACTGACTACTTACTGATGCATTAATTGTTACTTGGCCACCCAACAATTTTTTTCCTTTTATATGTATTGGTGCAAAACCTTTTTTATCTAAATATTTAATATCTGCACCTAAGCTTATTAATGCATCAACCAAAGCCCCAATTGGCCTTTTGTGCATACGCTGGCTGCCACAAAGTATTACATCTGTATTTGGGGTTGATGCATAATAGGCCGTTAAAAATCGCATGCAAGTTCCTGCATTTTTTACATCAATAGTACCAGTAGTTTTTAGTAATGATTGTTGCATAACAACACTATCATCAGCTAAAGAAATATTGTGTATTGGTTGGGTAAACTGAAGTACTTTTTGTAAAACTAAAACCCTATTGCAAATACTTTTTGAAGCCGGAAGTGTAATAGTTCCATTAATAATTTTTGTAGGATGTTTTATCAACAGGTTAATCATAACCCATCGTAATAATTTAGTGCAACTGCTATTTGTGCATCGCTACAAGCGTAATCAAAACCAGCTTTACCAATTCGTTTTAATAACGTAAAATTAATGGTATCGTTGCTATTTTTTTTATCTTGACGCATGTATACAATCACCTCTTTTGAGAAAATATTGCGTAACGAGTATTTAGGAAAGTGTTTTAAAATCACTTCACCAATTGCCCGTAAATCGCGCCCACTTAAACCATTGTGTTCTTTAGATAAATAGGCTTCGCAAATCATACCGATAGCTACAGCTTCGCCATGCTTAAGCGGATTTTTATCGTGTTGTAATGAGTAAGATTCTATTGCATGCCCAACAGTATGACCAAAGTTAAGCACCTTGCGCAATCCTTCTTCGTTTGGATCTTTTTTTACTATGCGGGTTTTAACTTTTATTGAACCATGAATAAATGAAGATAAGCTCTCCACATCAAGTGTTTTAACTTGGGCTATTAATTCCCAATATTCTTCATCGGCAATTAGGCCATGCTTTATAATTTCTGCAAAACCATTTAGCAATTCACGCTCGGGCAAAGTTTTTAAAAACTCGGTATAAACAAAAACCGAACTTGGATTTTTTATCATGCCAATAGCATTTTTTATGCCTTGGTAATCTATACCCAATTTGCCACCAATACTGCTATCAACCATAGCCAATAATGTGGTAGGTACGTTTATAAAATCAATTCCTCTTTTATATGTAGCCGCTGCAAATCCACCAATATCGCCAATTACACCACCACCCAAATTAATTAATACCGATTGTTTATCAGCATTATTTAATAATAATTGCTCCCAAATAAACTGAAGGCTTTCCTTGTTTTTATTCACTTCGCCACTGCTTATTTTTATAACCTTTACATCAAATAAGGTTTTGGTTAACAAGGGCAAACAATGTTTTTCGGTATTTTCATCCACCAATACAAACACTTGCGAGTACGAGCGCTCAATTAACTGCCCAAGCAGCAAATCAAACACTTCTAAGCCCATGTATATGCTATAATCTTTTTGGTTGTATTCTTTCAAACAGATAAAAATTAATAATTGGTTTATGGCGAAAATTAACTGGCTAAAGTTATTTTTGCGCCAACAAATTTGAGGTATTTTAAGTTAAATAAATAATTAACTCATAAAAAACTGTGCAAAGTAATACTAAACTCCCAACCGAAACTGTAAATTTCGACAATACCGAGATTGCTTTTAAATCAAAAAGCAACAACGATTTAAAACAATCTTATGTACTATTTAAGGCAATAGGATTCAACTGGTTAGTAAAGGCCGGACCAGCAATGGTGAATACCGCTTTTAAGATTGGATTACCCATAAAAGGGATTATAAAAGCAACTGTATTTAAGCAGTTTTGTGGTGGCGAGAGTATGGCCGATTGTGACCAAGCCATGAACCAATTATACAGTTATGGTGTAGGAACAATTTTAGATTACAGTGTGGAGGGCGAAGAAAAAGAAGAAAACTTTAACTATACAGCTACTGAAACTTTAGAAACTATTGTTAAAGCTAAAAACAATCCTAAAATTCCGTTTTGTGTATTTAAAACTACCGGATTAGGCCGCTTTGATTTACTTGCAAAAGTTACTGCAAAAGAAACATTAACTGAACAAGAAACCATTGAATTTGACCGCGTAAAACAACGTGTTTACAACATCTGCAAATCTGCACATGATAATGATGTGCGTATTTTTATTGATGCAGAAGAAACATGGATACAAACTGCTATTGATGATTTAGCACACGAAATGATGTTGGCTTTTAATAAGCAAAAATGTATTGTATACAACACCTTACAATTGTATAGGCATGATAGGTTGGCTTTTTTAAAAACAAGTTTAGCTGATGCCAATAAACATGGTTACTTTTTAGGCGTAAAATTGGTACGTGGTGCTTACATGGAAAAAGAACGTGAGCGTGCTGAAAAAATGGGCTACCCAAGTCCTATTCAGCCTGATAAACAAAGTTGTGATAAAGATTATGATGACTCGTTACGTTTTTGTATTGAACATATTGATAAAATAAGTGTTTGCGCAGGTACGCATAACGAACAAAGTAGTTTATTACTAACAGCATTGATGGCTAAAAACGGTATAGCTATTAATGATTCGCGCATATACTTTTCGCAATTGTATGGCATGAGCGATCACATCAGTTATAACTTATCAAATGCTGGATATAACGTAGCTAAGTATTTGCCTTATGGGCCAATAAAAGCTGTATTGCCTTATTTGTTTAGACGTGCAGCAGAAAATACATCTGTAAAAGGCCAAGCAGGAAGAGAATTAAATTTAATTTTAAAAGAAATGGCCAGAAGAAAAAAGGCCTAATTTTTTTGAACTTGCTGTTGCTCTTGAAGCCATATCATACCCACAATAATCATTGGGTAATAGGCTAACCAAAATGGCCGTCCATCTGCAAAGGTGGTAATAAATGCAAAAGCATACATAGCAATTGTTGTAACTACCAAAGCCAATGTGGCCAATTGCAATGGGCTTTTAAAAATGGTTTGATATTTTATGGTTAGTGCATATAAAAACCCAACCAAACCCAAACTTAATATTGGTGCAAGCAATGAATTAATGCGGTTTATATTTAACAAAATATTGCTGCTATTGGCTACCCAAAACAGGTTGTTTTTTTCGCCTGGAGTGATGTAGGCATATTGCCTAACTAAATAACTTAATACTACATAAATTACTGCTAAAAGTATAGCCAATCCTATTGCATTTTTACGTTTGCCCAACATAAATTGGTACACCACTGCAAACGGAATAATAACTACAATAGCTTCTTTAGCAAAAAAACCAATGACAAAACCAAGTATTAAAATGGGTAAATTTTGGGCAAGCACGGCATAAATACATAAGCTAACAAAAAACATTACTCCCGGATCTATATAGACAATGGTGGTATAATAAAATGTTGGAAACGAAAGTATAAACAACATCAACCCAAGCCATACATAACCTTTGCTAACACCAACTAACAACAAACTTTGGTAAAGAATAACTAAACTTAGCAACAGCAAAAGTTGGTTGGTTACATTTATAGCAGATAGTGGCGAAAGTGGCAAAACAGCAGCAACTAAAGGCACCAATAAACGCCAATTAGAAGCTGGCCTTATTACATCAGAAGGCACATCACCCCTAAAATATTCTACATACGCTATAAAATATCGGGCATCATTTAGCGGTCTATTCACCACGGTTGTATTGCGATTAAACCTAATACTGGTAACACCAATAAATAAAATTATGGTTACGGTTATCAACCATATTATTGATTTTTGTGCTAAAAAATTTGCAGAAATGTGTAATGCCTTCAAATGATATTTTATTAAGTATTGGGCTGGGAAATTAGCAGAAATAAATTAAAGTTAAACAACGCGTTACACTTGGATGGTTTTTATCACAACAAAATTGATAACCGTTAAAACAGCAATACAATCAACCCAAAACAAAACACCACAAAAGTTAATGCAATTAAGTTATCGGGCTTTTTACACCCAATTTTTTGCGTGAAAAAAAAATATTTATGTTGATAAATGGTAAATTACACAACCAGTTTCACGGTCCAAAAACCCCTCAAGTAACTGACAAGTAGTAGCACAAACATATCCACACCTATGTGGATAGTATATATCAAGGTTGTATATATGTTAATGGCGTGAAACATTTAATTTGATGCTTAGCAATTCGATAAAAATATGCAGTTAACCTATTTCGGCCATTCGTGTTTTAAATTAGAAATTGGAGGTAAAACCCTCATTTTTGATCCATTTATTAGAAGTAATGCATTAGCATCAAACATAAAATTTGAAGAGCTAACTGCCGATTATATTTTAGTATCGCATGGACATGATGACCATACTGCCGATTTAATTGACTTGGCCAAACAAACTGGTGCAACGGTAATTTGTAATTGGGAAATACACTCGTGGTTGCAAACCAAAGGAATTACCAAAACCCATCCCATGAATATTGGTGGCAAATGGAAATTTGATTTTGGTGAAGTGCAAATGGTTTATGCAGCACACTCTAGTTCGCTACCGGATGGTACTTATGGTGGAACTGCTGCTGGTTTTATTGTAGCAAACGATAACGACCATGATGCGATTTATTATGCTGGTGATACAGCATTATTTAGCGACATGAAATTACTAACCGAAAGGTACATGATTAACCTAGTAGTATTGCCCATTGGCGATAACTTTACAATGGATTATATTGATGCAAACCGTGCAGCCGATTTATTGGGTTGCGAAAAAGTAGTGGCTATGCATTTTGATACTTTTGGGTTTATTAAAGTAAACCATCATGATGCCATAAGTTATTTCGAGCATCATAACAAAACGCTTATTTTACCTGCCATTGGCAGCACAATTACCGTATAAATTAAAAACGACTTTTACATAAATCATGGGAAAAATAATATCAGTAGTAAATCAAAAAGGTGGCGTAGGAAAAACTACTACTGCAGTAAATTTAGCCGCAAGTTTAGCGGTGTTAGAATATAAAATTTTAGTGGTTGATGCCGACCCTCAGGCTAATACTACTTCGCACTTGGGTTTTGACCCAAAAAATGTGGAGTTGGGTTTGTATGAAGTGATGATTAATGATGTTTCGGCACGCGAAGCAATTATAAAAACTGAAGTAGATTTTTTAGATTTACTTCCTTCAAACATCGACTTAGTGGGTGCCGAAATTGAGTTGATAAATATACCTAACCGCGAGCGTGTATTGCGCCATGCATTAGACCCTATTAAAAAAGATTACGATTTTATTATTCTTGATTGTTCGCCTTCGTTGGGTTTAATTACCACCAACTCGCTAACAGCAAGTGATAGTGTAATAATACCTGTGCAGTGCGAATATTTTGCATTAGAAGGTTTGGGTAAATTATTAAATACCATTAAAATAGTACAAAGCAGTATTAACCCCGAGTTACAAATTGAAGGTTTACTTTTAACCATGTACGACATGCGTTTACGATTAAGCAACCAAGTTGTTGAAGAGGTTAAAATGCACTTTCAACAAATGGTGTTTGATACCATTATTCAACGTAACACCAGGTTAAGCGAAGCACCAAGTTTTGGCAAACCAGTTATTGCTTATGATGCAGAGTGTAAAGGAACCATTAACTACTTAAACTTAGCTAAAGAGTTGTTGCAAAAAAATGGTTTAACTAAAACCAACAAGTTCGAATCGAGCGCACTAAACTAAGTTACATACATTAAACATTAAATTATTAAAATGAGTTTACCTAAAAAAAGCGGATTAGGACGTGGTTTAAGTGCCTTACTTAGTGATGCAAGCACAGATATTACCAATACAGCAGTAGATGCAAAACCAGCCAATTCAATAAGCGAAATTTCTATTAGCCAAATAGAAGCAAATCCTTTTCAACCCAGAACAGAGTTTGAAGAAGTGGCCTTATTAGAGTTAGCAGAATCGATAAAAATACATGGCGTAATACAACCTATTACGGTGCGTAAAATGGGTTATGATAGCTATCAAATTATTTCGGGTGAGCGCAGAACCCGTGCTAGTTTATTAGCTGGCTTAACTAAAATACCTGCATACATTCGTGTAGCAAACGACCAAGAAATGTTAGAAATGGCATTGATTGAAAACATACAACGCGAAGAGTTAAACCCGATAGAAATTGGTTTAAGCTACAAACGTTTGATGGAAGAATGCAGTTTAAAACAAGAAGAAGTAGGCGACCGAGTGGGCAAAAACCGCAGTACGGTTACCAACTATTTGCGTTTGTTAAAATTGCCTGATGCGGTTCAATTGGCTTTAAAAGAAGGCAAAATTAGCATGGGCCATGCAAGGGCAATTATTAATGTAGATGACCCTAAAAAACAAGAATGGATGTTGGAGCAAATGTTGGCCAACGAACTTAGCGTGCGTAGTGTTGAAACCTTAGTACGCGAAGAAAACAACAAAACGCCTGAGGTAAAAACAAACAAAACCGCTGCTAAACCCAACAAATCAGAAACTTTGGTTGAGTACCAAAAAAACTTAAGCGATAGGTTTAATACCAAAATTAGCATTAAGGCTGATGACAAAGGACGTGGAAATATTAAAATTCCATTCCGATCGCAAGCAGAATTACAACGTATTTTAGAATTGATGCAATTGGATGAGAATTAGTTTAAATGCATTGATTTAGGATAAGAAATAAATAGAAAGGAAGGCATCAAACCTTCCTTTTTTGTTTACTAGTTAATATGCTTGTTAAGCAGCTTCAAGATGGCAAAAGCCAAACAATTTAAATCAAGAGTTTATAAGTGATGTAACAGTTTCATTTTGAAAATTATCTTAAATTAAGAAATCTTTCTCATTTTGGGTTGGCATTCATAACATGCATTAACCGCTATTCTACAGTATGTTATTTAAAGCCAATCTCCTGTTAAATTTGTGAAAAAAGGTTGGTATTTACAAAAATAGGGCATATATTTGTATCATATTGTAACATATAGACGGTTGCAGGTTTATCTGCAAAAACTTAGATAAAGACAAAAAACAAATATAAAAAGAGCCATCCTGATAAAGTTGATGGCTCTTATTTTTTGATTAAACATATAGCACTATGGCCAAATCACAATTCCACTCAGAGCTTTTTAAGTTCGCTGTATTTCCAAATTACGACCAAGCAATAACATTCTTAGCAGACACACTTGCAGACAAAGAAGATTGGGACTTTTCCGACTCCTTTACAAAAACCAACGGAATATTAAAAAACTATCTAGAATTTACGTTTAGAAAGCTACTTCAAGAGAAAAAGGTTCGGTTTACATCGGATAACAAATTTGCATGTTTTAATACGGGACTAGTAACCGAAAATCTAGAAGATATATTTGCATATTTTGAAGAATATAAAAATCCAAGACCTGGATTTACAACACCCTTCTGTTTTAAAGCATTTTTAAAGAAAAGCGACAACAATGTGCTAAGGCATTTTTCTCATTCAATTCCTGATATTGCTGATTTTTTTGATAAGCCTGAATTATTGATATTTAATCCTAAATGTGATTTAATCCCAGACTTAGACCATATCATAAAAGATAATTTGGCTCGTTTTCCATCACATCTTCAAAAAGCAGATGATGCAGAACTACGAAGACAGCTTGTAGGAGCAATTGATGAGGTAAAGAAAAAAGTTAGAACAAATTACAAAATAGCAGTTCCTCAATATTACGATAATAAAATCCAGTTACTACTTCCAATATGTTTGACTTCAGGCTCTCCAAATCCTGACTTGGCTTTAGTTATCCATAAACTAAACGACACGACATATACCGCAAGAACATGTTTAACACTAAAAATGGCATATAACAATGCAAGACTGATTGTTAAACCTCAAAGCAATTGGCTTAAACCATAAACTTAAAAACACATACATTCTTAAAACACACCTATAAATTTAGCATTTAAGTGTGATAATTTACTCATTATCATCACCAAGTTGTATTTAACTCCATTTTACTTGCCATGTTTCAACTCTACTTGGCCTAATTAATTTGCCCTAAAACATTGGTTTAAAATAACTACATTTGCAGCCTTAGAATGAATTTTAAAACAGCTACATTATTTGTGTTGATGTTGGCATTGGCTTGGGCAAACAAAGCAAATGCGCAAGGTGCTATTAACGATAGCCTTGTTACTGGTTCGCCTTATATTAACGATACAACCACTGCTGTTAAACCAAACGAAACCACCAAAACACCTCTAATTAGTAACGAGGTAGCTAAAAAAGATACTTTCTCTTTTGTAAAACACTCCCCTAAAAAAGCTACTTTATTATCAGTGTTTTTGCCCGGTGCAGGACAAGCTTACAACCAAAAATATTGGAAAATGCCCATTGTTTATGTGGCTGGAGGTGCGGCTGTGTACGGCATAATATTTTACAGCAAAGAGTATAATGTATTTAAAGCGGCTTATGCAGAGCGAATAAAAACCAATGCAAATACCGATGCTTTTTACAATCAATTTCAAACCCCAACCTTAAAAAGTTACCGCGATTATTACCGTTATTACCGCGATTTATCTTACATAGCGCTAGGTGCAGTGTATATTTTACAGATTGTAGATGCCACTGTTGATGCTCACTTTTTTGATTTTAAAATAACCGATGATTTGTCGTTAAACGTACAACCTACCTATAATTTAGTAGGCAATTCCCCAAGTACTCAATTATTATTTACGTTTAAGTTTTAATATCATGAATACAAATTGTACTTTTACTACAAATTATACCACTAGCATTACTACTCTAATTAACATACCAGCAACACTAAAAACCAATATTAACAAATGAAAATTGCATTATTAGGCTATGGCAAAATGGGCAAAGCAGTTGAAAAAATTGCAATAGCAAAAGGCCACGAGATTGTTTATAAAGTTTCGTTAGAAAACGCCTTCGATTTTATGCCTATAAGTTTGCAAAATGTAGATGTGGCCATAGATTTTAGTATGCCCGATGCTGCGGTTGAAAATATTAATAAATGTTTTGAAGCCAAGGTTCCATTGGTAATTGGCACTACGGGTTGGTATGATAAATTTGACGAAATAAAACAACGTTGCATCACCGAAGAACAAAGTATGTTGCATAGTACAAACTTTAGTGTTGGGGTAAATATATTTTTTAAGCTTAATCAAATATTGGCTAAAATGATGGCCAATTTAGATGATTATGATGTGATGATTGAAGAAATTCATCATACCGAAAAAAAGGACCATCCAAGTGGAACTGCCTTAACTTTGGTAAACCAAATTTTAGCCGAAAGTAAAATAAAAGATAGCTACAAAGGCCGATTAATTTATGGTTCTGACATGCCATCGCAAAGTTTAAAGCCTAACGAATTATTAATCGAATCGAAAAGAATTGCTGATGTTACCGGAGATCATTTTGTAAAATACGAATCGGTAATAGATGGTATTGAAATTCGCCACGTAGCCAAATCAAGATATGGTTTTGCTAAAGGTGCTGTTTTAGCTGCCGAGTGGTTGGTGGGTAAAAAAGGCATTTATACCATGCAAGATATTTTAAGCATATAACTTATTACCGTTAAATGGCTAAAATATCCATTTATAAAAATAGTTTAATAAAATTAAGGTACACACGTTTGTTTGGTACTTTAAACATCAATAAAAAAACAATAACACATGTATAATAAATTCTTTGCCGTACTCAACAAACGCGAGCGTTACAGCTTTTGGTTAATGAGTGGCATCAACTTGTTTTTTCTATTAGTAATGAGCTTTGTAGCTGGCTCATCAATTATTACAAACCTTATATTTTTTGTAGTAGTACAAGCCGCAATAATTGGATATTACATTTTTGTAAACAAATTTAAACGTCAAACCAAAGCACGCGAATGGATTGATGCCATTGCTTTTGCAGTAGTTGCAGCAACTTTAATACGTACCTTTTTTATTGAGGCGTATACTATTCCTACTTCATCAATGGAAAAATCGTTATTAGTGGGCGATTTTTTATTTGTAAGCAAGGTTAATTATGGTGCACGTGCTCCAATTACTCCGGTAAGTTTTCCGTTTGCACACAATACCATGCCTGTTGTTGGCGGTAACTCCTACATAGAGTGGCCAAATATGCCTTACATGCGTTTACCGGGTTTCCAAAAAATTAAAAATAATGATGTAGTGGTATTTAATTACCCTGCCGAAGATGGAAGGCCTTTAGATAAAAAAGAAAACTATATTAAACGTTGTTTAGGCATTGCTGGTGATAGTTTAGCTGTAATTAATCAACAAGTATTTATTAATGGAGTAGCTGCCGAAAATCCGCCTAAGATGCAGTTTAAATACTATGTGCAAACAGATGGTACTTTTGATGAAAAAATAGCAAAACGAAACGATATTACCGAAGGTGGAAGAGTTAGCGAACATGGCGATTTTGAGTTGTTATTAACCAAAGCCGCTAAGGATGATTTGTTGCAACAACCTTGGGTTAAAAAAATAGAAAACACCTTACAAGCCAAAGGTGCTGGAGTAGCATATATATTTCCGTTTAAAGAAAGTTGGGGTTGGAATGTAGATAATTATGGAACAATATATATTCCTAAAGCGGGCGATGTAATTACTTTAGATACCATGACGTATTATATTTACGAGCGTGCAATTAAGGTATATGAGCACAACCCTACCTTTGAAATGAAAGACAACAAAGTGTATTTAGAAGGGAAAGAAATTACTAACTATACCTTTAAACAAAATTATTATTTTATGATGGGTGATAACCGCCACAACTCGGCCGACTCACGTTTTTGGGGATTTGTACCCGAAGATCATATTGTAGGAAAAGCATTGTTTACTTGGATGAGCTTAGACCCTAACGAAACCAATATTGTTAAGAAAATTCGTTGGAATAGAATTTTTAGAGGAATACATTAATACCAATTTTTTATACCAAAACGCCATTTCAATAACAATTGAAATGGCGTTTTTTTTTGTTATTTTTTTTAGCACTTTGGGTTTGAAGAAATATCTACCATAATGAATCATTGCAGCTATTAACCTATTGCCCAACATCCAACAATTACCTACAGGAACTTATTTTGTAAAATTAGTTGGTAATAATTACACCGAAACGCTTAAATTTGTTAAGCACTAATTTATACAACATTATAAAAAGTGGGGTGCTATTTATACCCCACTTTTTTATTTTTATACCATGAAACACGTACTCCTTTATATTAGTTTATGTTTAATTTGTGCGCCATTGTATGCCCAAATAAACTTGGTACCAAATCCTGGGTTTGAGGAGAACGACTCTTGTTATAAAACCGGAGACTTTGTTATTAGAGGCGTACATAATTGGCTAGCAGTATTAAATTCTCCTGATGCATATAAGTTTTGTGATACCTTAACTACAAAAACATTCATATTTGCACAAACTCCTAAATCTGGAATAGGCATGGCCGGTTATGCGGCTAATTCAAACAGTCAATTGATTCAAGGAAATTCACCAATAATATTAATTAACAAAGGGTACAAAGAAAACATAACTGTTAGACTAAAGTCTATATTGGAACCTGGCCATTACTATAAACTCGTATTTTATATAAATTTAGCAAATTATACTAAGGTTAAAATGACGAATCTTTTTGCTACCACTTCAATAGGTGGTTATTTTTCAGGCGAAAAACTCAGTTTTCAAGGATATCCCGTTAAAAGTTTAGCACCCATAATACCTCAAGTAATCAATCCTGCAAATCGTTATTTAATAGATACCTTAGGTTGGGATAAAATTGAAGGATTGTACAAGGCCCAAGGAGGTGAAGAATGGCTTACCTTAGGTGATTTTGGTAACCGTAATAACGACACCGTACTTTTTAAAGACAGTAGCCAGCCTTTAAGCTACAGTACCTACTACTTCATCGATGATGTATCGGTAACTTATTTTGATACCACCAATCATGTAATGGATACTACGCTATGTCGTGGGCGTAGTTTGGTTTACCACAAACGCCCCGATTGGGATAGCTGCCTTTGGTATGATGGCAGCAGCGATAGCAGCAAAACATTTACCCAAACAGGGGTTTATTGGGTAACAAATTTTTATGCAGGTTTTATAGCCACAGATACCATAAAACTAACCATTGTAGATAGTTTACAAGCACAAATACACCACCTTGGTTTTTGTCCAAATGATAGTGTGCTGCTTACAGCCCGCTTGGGCGATAATTATGTATGGAACAATGGTGCAACGCAACAGCAACAATACGTAAACCAAGCCAACACTTTTTATGTTAGCAGCAATACACAAGGTTGTTTATTAAACGATACTTTTTATGTAAAAGAACTGCCTTCGCCATTAATAAAAGGATTACAAGATACGGTGGTATGTTTTGATGATATTAAAAAAATAGAATTGGATGCAGGATTGCACAAAACATACCTGTGGCAACCCACAGGAGAAACAACCAGAACCATTCTAAGCACCGAAGCCAATATTTATTTATTAACCGTAACCGATACCACCAATTGTAAATCGTCTCAGCGGGTTGTGGTTGATGAATATTGCACCTTTAAATTTTATGTACCCAATGCATTTAGTCCTAATGGCGATGGCACAAACGATGAGTTTAAAATAAGGATACACCCAAGCCGCATACAAAACTTTGAAGTATATAACCGCTGGGGCCAACTTATAGAACAAAACCAAACCGGCACATGGAGCGGCAAAGATGCACAAACAGATGTATATGTAATTATTTTAACCTACACAGACGACAATGGCAATGCAAAACGCTATTGGGGCAATGTAACTTTGTTGAGGTAAAATTAGTTGATTACAAAATTAAGGTCGTCCCGCTGGGACTTTAAAAATAACTTTATTTAAGAGTTTTACTTATTCAAAAAGGCAAGTTTTTATAACGAAAGTACAGTCAATATAGTCCAATTTCAGCCCTGATTTCATTGAAATATTTTCAGGTAGCATTGGCATTACCATAGTAAAATTTAAGGTCGCCACTTTGGGGCTTTTAAAACAACACATCTAAAATCAAACACTTAAAAACACTCCTAACCTACCTCAATTTTAAAACCCAATTTAAACAAACAATTTTTTAAATTTAGGCAACTCGTTATTTAGAGTTTCGCTTATGTTTATTTCTCCGGTGGTAAGTTTATTAAAGTTAATTATGGGTGCTTGTAAATGGTGTGTTATTGTACTTAACTCAGCTTGGGTAAAAAGTCCGCTGGCACTTACCAATGCTTGTGCTACATTGTATTGAGGCAACATTTTGCCATCATCAATTTTTATACAAACACCAAAACTTTGCTCGGTAAAAGTCATACAAAAAATGCCTTCAGCTCCAGTTTTTCCAATAATTTTTGGTGCAGTTATTTGCATCATATCTGTACAATAACGTTTGCTTCCGGCCACCATAAATGGATATTGACTTACCGCATCAACAATAATTTTACAAGCTTGTTGTATAACCTCAGGCAAATGTTGGTTGCTTACTAAATTTTTATATCCTATGGCCTGATTAATAACTGGCACACTATAAATTGGTGCGCTACATCCATCTAAAGCCGTAAGCATTTTTTGCAATGGATATTCGTACATCATGGCGCAAGTTTGTTTTATAGCTAACTGCAACGGATGATTGGGATTAAGATAATCACTCGTTGGCCAACCCATCAACACACAAGTAGCCAACATACCAGCATGTTTACCACTGCAATTATTATGTATGTGGTGTGGCTTAACATCAGCTTTTATTAATGCATCTGCATCCTTTTTACTGCTTGGATATTGCGCGCCACAGTTTAAGTTTTCAGGCGTTAAACCAATTTTATTTAAAATAGCATTTACAACAGTTACATGTTCTTTTTCGGCATTGTGCGAGCCACACATAATGGCAATTTCTTGTAAAGTAAATCCAAACTTTTGTATACCACCATGCTCAATTAATGGAATAACCTGAAACAGTTTCATAGCACTTCGTGGGTAACAAATTTGCTGCACATCACCTACACTAAATACCACTTGGTTTTGTGCATTAACAACACAAATTACACCACGATGAAAGCTCTCTAATAAGCCACCTCTATATACATCTACTAAAATTGGATTCATGTTTAAATGCTGTTTAAATTATAATTAATTGGATTCATAAATATTGCTTCTTATACTTAAATACTGGGGTAAAATTTCAATGTCAAACCTATCCGATTCCAAGTACTCACCATCAAGGTGTGCTTTTAATTTTTTGGTAGATTTTACGGTAATTTTTTTAGCTGTTTGATAGGTTACAAATGGTAAATTTTGGTTAATATGATTGCCTTTTTCTAACACAGGTAAATACCGTAAACGCTTATAAAGTGACAGCTTGCTTATACAAATAAATTCAAGCAAACCATCGTTGGTATTGGCCATTGGTGCAATATTAAATCCACCTCCATAAGTTTTTCCATTTGCGGCACTTATCATAAATACATCGCACAGCATGGTATGGCCATCAACCAAAATAGTTACGCTAGTTTCTTTATAAAACAACAGCAAACTAATTACCGTGCTGTAATTTGCGGCCTTACCTGTAAATAATTTTTTGGCTAATAAACGCTGCACTACCCAACCATCAAACCCAATACCTACACCATTTAAAAACAGTTTGTTGTTACATTTGCCGGCATCAGTTTTTTGAGGTGTCGCAAATACTGCCATCTCAAATTGTTGTTGTAGTGAACTATTGGGCAGCAATAAATTAGCAATATCATTTCCTGTTCCGCAAGGTATTATGCCAATAGGAATGGTAATAATTTTAAAATGATTGAGGGTAAAATTAATGGTTCCATCGCCACCCATAATTACCAAATCGGTAAATTGATTTAAGTTTTGAGGAAGCGAGCTGGTAAACGATGTAAAGTTAAACTGTTGTTGTTTCAAATAGTTTTCAAACAAGGGTAAAAGCTTTAATGGCCTACCTTTACCAGATTTTGGATTGCAAATAATTGCAATATGTTTAGCACTATTCAAAGTAAAGTTTAGTGAATTAAAACTCCCTTGCCCTGGCGAATAACCTCCAATTCATCTTCGCTACAATTTACAATGGTTGATGGAATATTTCCACCCGCACCACCATCAATTACACAATCTACTTGGTGTTCGTATTTACTATAAATTTCTTCGGGGTCGGTCATGTATTCAAGTATTTCATCATCATGAATAATGGAAGTAACCACCAACGGAATGCCCAACTCTCTAATAATAGTTTGTGCAATAGCATTATCTGGAACACGAATACCTATTGTTTTTTTTGAACTATTAAAATACTTGGTAACATTATTATTTGCCTTTAAAATAAAGGTAAATGGGCCAGGTAAATTATTTTTTAATAACCTAAAAACAGATCTATCAATATTGGCAGTATAATCTGCAATGTTTGATAAATCGGAACATATTAAAGAGAAATTTACCTTATCGGATTTTTTACCCGAAATACGCGCCATACGTTCAATAGCTTTTTTACTATCAAGTTTACAAGCCATTGCATAAATTGAATCTGTTGGAATAATAATTACTCCATCTTTATGCAAAATATCTAGCACCTTTTTTAAGTCGCGTATATTGGGATTTTCGGGATGTAGCTCTAATAACATAGCGCTAAGGTAATAAATTGATAGCATATTATTAAACCACTATGCTGTGTTTTATTTTCTTTGGCATTAAAATTGAAAAACAATTAGCAATTCAGATTCGTTACTTTTTAAATATTAAGTAATAATTTTAAAACTAGCCTTCAAAACACGTATTTTCGTTAGCTAAATTGCAGAAAAAATAGTTTGTGCCTATAAAAATAATAAAAATAATAGCTAAAGTTCTCTTATACACAAGCCTTACCCTTGTATTATTACTGCTATTAATAGGTTTTACCATTCAAATTCCAAGTGTACAAACGTATATAGTAAAGCAGGCCACAGGTTTTGTAACCAATAAAACCCACACCAAAGTTCAATTAGATTACATTCGTATAAGTTTCCCCAAATCGATAGTATTAGAAGGATTATTTGTTGAAGATGTTACACACGATACCTTATTAAGTTTAAATAAACTTTTGGTTGATGTAAATATGCTGAGTTTATTTAATAAAAACCTAAATATAAATAACCTTGAATTAACTGGTGCTACCGTAAAATTAAAACGTTCGCTGCCCGATAGTACTTTTAATTTTCAGTTTTTGATTGATGCATTTGCTGGACCAAAAGATACGGTTGTGGTTGTTGAGAAAGAGAAAAGTGGTAAACCATTTAAAATAAGTTTATCGGATTTAATATTGGATGATGTAAGATTTTTATTGCATGATGATGTGATAGGAAGTGAACTAAATACAAAAATTGGGTTATTAAAACTTGAGGTTAATGAGATAAATTTAGACAGAATGCTGTTTGATGTAAATGAAATATTGCTTCAAAATAGTTATGCTACTTTTGATATTTACAAACCATCAAACCCAAACACAACAATAGATACAACTACAACACTGCTACCCTACTTAAATGTAAACAACATTACCATAAGCAAATGCGGCTTTGTGTTTACAAACAAACCACAGCAATCTAATTTTGATTTTAGCATTGAACGATTAATTGCATTGCCCAAAACAATTAATTTAAACAACTCCCTAATAGAAGTAAATAGCATTAGCTTACAAAAACCAGTCGTAAAAATTGCTATGAGAAGTAGTGATAATGAAAAAGCAAAAAATGATGTTGAGGTAGATACTTCTTCAAGCAATTGGCAGATAAAAGTTGGCAAAACAAGTTTGGTTGATGGATATTTTAAAATGGATTTTACCAATGCACCTAAATCAAAAAGTGGTATAGATTACAAACACCTTTTTGCCCAACAAATACATGTAAAGGCAGAAGATTTAGCATACAGCACTGCGCTTATTAAAGGCAACATAAAACAAGTAAGTTTAAACGAGCAATGTGGACTGGTATTAAAAAAACTAAGTACAAGGTTTGAGTATGATAACCACCATGCAGAACTTGCAAACCTGCATCTTGAAACACCTAGAACCACGATTAGTAATTATGTGGCCATTAAGTATAAAAGCATTGAAGATATTGGCAAAAACTTAGGCAACCTTGATTTAAACATTAGGTTAAATAAAACAAAAGTTTACTTGGGTGATGTAATTTATTTTGCACCACAGTTAATAAATCAACCACCATTTAATGGAAACGCTGATAAAACAATTGCCATATCAACCAACATAAAAGGTAAATTAAATGATTTAGACATTAACAATTTTATGTTAACTGCTGGCAACAAAACAGCCATACAGTTAGCTGGCAGAATTAATGGATTGCCCAATATTGATAAAACAAATTTTGCAATTAAAGTAAATACGCTTATCAGTTCTAAAAAAGATATTGAAGATTTAGTGGGCAAAAACATTATACCAAATCAAATTAATTTACCCGACCAATTTAAAGCTAAAGTAAATTATGTAGGCAGCATAAGTAATTTTACAAGCGATGTAGATTTAAGCACTAGCCAAGGTGATGCGTTGGTGCAAGCAGCTATTAACACCAATAAACAACACGAAAGTTTTGATGTACAATTAAAAACCACCAAACTAGATTTAGGTTACTTACTTAAAAACAAAACCCTGGGAAATACTACTGCAAACATTAAAGCCAAAGGCACTAGTTTTACGCCAGAAAACATGGTTGCAGATGCCAATATCAATATAACTTCGGTGTATTTAAACAAGTATACTTATAGCAACATAACGGCTACAGCAAATGCAAATAATGGTATTATAAAAACCAATTTAGCCATTGCTGATAAAAATGTAATACTTAATTTAAATGCAGGTGCGAACATCAATAAAACCATTGATACTTTAGTTGCAACCATTGATTTGAAAGGAGCAAATTTAAAAGCCATAGGTTTAAGTAGTGATGATTTGCGTGCCATTGGACAAGTTAAAATTAATGTAGAAAGTTTTAATCCAGAAACCATGAATGCTTATGTTGGTATTGGCGGTTTAATAATAGCTAGCCCTACATTTAAACAAAGGTTTGATTCTATAACTTTATCAACCCAAAACAAAACGGGCAAACACACCTTAGATATAAAAAGTGAAATTATAACTGCAAATTATGATGGTAATGTAGCGATAACAAACCTAACGGAGCTGCTACAAAAACACATTGCTTATTATATAAACCCAAACAACACTTTACCTAAAGTGCAAAATCAAGCCTTTAAGCTGATTGCCGAAGTTAAGCCTCACCCAATTATTAACCAGCTTATATTGCCAGCATTAACTGAATTTAGAGGCATAAAAATTAATGCAGATTACAGTGCAAGTAACTATAATTTACAAGTAAAAATAAACAGTCCGCAGCTTGTGTATAGTGGTATTGCTGTTAAAAAAATTGCAATAAATACCACTAGCAACAACAAACAATTAAGCTATAGTTTAAACACAGAGAGCATAAAATCTGGGAATATAAATTTACCTCAAACAATTATTGAAGGTAGTGCAGCAAGTGGAGTTATAACCAACAGCACAAGGATTGTAGAAAAAGATAGCGGCAACAGATTGGTAATAGTTAATGAAGTAAAACTCACCAACGCATCAACCAAAATAAGCATAAAAAATGGGGAGATTACTTTAGCAAACACAGCATGGAAAGTACCCACAGATAATTATGTTTTAATAACCGATAAAGGTATAAATATTAATAACCTAAACCTTACCAAAGGCGCTAATAAACTAAGTATTCAGTCGGCTAATAAAAACCCAAATGCACCATTAAATATTAAGTTTGATGATTTTAGTATTGCCGATTTATCAAAAATAATTGAAAACGACACCGCATTTGTACGAGGTAATTTGCATGGCGTATTTAGTATTGAAAAATTTACTCCGTTTGCCTTTACAGCAGATATGGGCATAGATAATGTTTCACTAAAAAACATTGAGATTGGTGATGTAAAAATAAATGCCAACAATACCCAAAACGATAAATACGAAGCAAAATTGGTATTAAGCGGCAAACAAAATAACGCAACTGCATCTGGATATTTACAACAGGATAACATTGTTTTTGATGTGCAGTTAAAACAAATCTCCATGCAAACGATTGAGGCTTTTGTTCCAAGCCAGATAAGTAAATCTAGTGGGTTTTTAAGTGGCAAATTATCGGTAAGTGGCAAAACTAAAAGTCCAGAAATAAACGGCAAATTAACTTTTAATCAGGCTTTGTTAACCTTAGTAGCCATTAACAATAAAATTAAAATAGATAACCAAAGTATATTATTAGATAACAAAGGAATTCACTTCAATGATTTTTTGGTTAAGGATGAATTAAACCAGCCATTGGTGGTAGATGGAGACGTGTTTACCAGTAACTTTTCCGACATAAAATTTAACCTTGATGTGCAAACAAAAAACTTTACAGTAATAAATACTACAGCCAGAAACAACAAAGTTTATTATGGCAAAATGAAAGTAAATAGCCAAATAAAAATTAGGGGTAACCAAAACTTACCTGTTATAGATGCCCAGATAAAATTAATAGAAGGCAGTGCATTTACATTTGTGGTTCAACAGGGAGATTTAAGTACAGATATTGGTGCTGATATTGTTCAGGTAATAGATAAGGATACCAATGTATTTATGAAGTTTGCTGATTCGAGTTTATTACGAACAAGTACTTTTAAAGGCATAGTTTTAAATGCAAATGTTGAGGTTGATAAACATACCAAATTTACCGTAATTATCGATACAGAATCGGGCGATAAACTGGTGGTAGAAGGTGATGCAATACTGGCCTTTGGTATAGATCAAAGTGGAAAAATATCTTTAGTAGGAACCTATACTTTAAATGATGGAAGTTACCGTGCATCATTCCAAAAAGTTATAACACGAGAGTTTATGATTAAGCAAGGAAGCACCATTACTTGGGCAGGCGACCCGCTTGAAGCCAGTATAGATATTACAACTTTGTATGAGAAAAAATCAACTTCGTTAGATTTATTAGCAGCAGAAATTCAAGGAATGAGCGAAAACGAACGCAATGCTTACCGTAAATTACTCGAGTTTCAAATAAATTTAATGATAAAAGGTGAACTACTAAGACCAGAAATAAGTTTTTTAATTTCATTATCTGATAGAGATAAAAATGCCTTTGGTGGTGTGGTAGATGCTAAGCTAACTAGCATTAATAACGACCCCAATGAATTAAATAAACAGGTGTTTGCTTTCTTAATTTTAAACAAGTTTTTACCACCAGGCAATACCAATAGTGTAGCGGCAAGTGGTACAAGTAACTTTACCCGTAATAGTGTTAATCAATTTTTATCAGACCAGCTAAATACCTTAAGCGGAAAGTACATTAAAGGTGGCGAATTAAATGTAAATATTCAGAGTAATGATGAGTATAGCAACACAGGTGCAACACAAAAAAATACCGACTTAGAAATTAATTACAAGCAACAATTGTTTAACGAAAAACTAAGTGTGCAAGTGGGTAGCAATGTTAACATGAATGACAATACTACAAAATCTACCACCCAACAAAACATTACAGGTGATATTGTGGTAGAGTATAAAATTACAGATGATGGCAGGTATCGTTTTAAAGCTTTTAGAGAAAATAATTACGAAGGTTTAATTGATGGCATGTTGTATAAAACAGGCGTTGGTATTATGTATTCTCGTGATTACAATAAGCTAAGCGAACTACTTAGTGCGCCTAAAAAAGAAAAAGAAATTAACATTAAAAAAGAAAAATAAATGATGAACAAAAATTGGGTATATTTAATTTTAACGGTATGGATGTTTGCATCTTGTACGGCTAAAAAATTTGTGCCCAATGGCGAGCTATTGTATACCAAACCTAACATAAATTATGTAGCACACGATAGTAAAGCCAAAAAATCAATAGTAGATAATGCGATAGACGATATTATGCGTCCTAAACCAAATAGTAGTTTTTTAGGTATGCGTCCTTCGTTATGGATTTGGTACAAATTTGGCAATCCAAATCAACCCGAAGATTCTGCTGGATATATTAAAAGAAAACTTGGTAAGCCTCCGGTTTATCTTTCTCAAACAAACCCAAATGCAGTGGTAGCAGCTATAAACGCAACCTTGTACAACAAAGGTTTTTTTGATTCGTATTGCAATTATGAGCAGGTTGAAAAGAAAAAAACGGCAACATATACCTACACCGTAAATTTGTTTAAACCATATAGGGTTACGCAACTTAATTGGCCAAAAGATAGCAGTGTACTAACTAAAGCAATAAGTGCCGATACCAATAACACTTTAATTAAACCAAATGCTCGCTACGATTTAGATAAATTAATTAATGAAAGAGCAAGAATTGATGACTATTTAAAAGAACAAGGGTTTTATTTTTTTAGTGATAAATACATTAACTATAAAATGGATACCACACTTGGTAACCGAAAAGTAGCCTTAAATGTTTATATAAAAGACGAGGCACCAAACTCGGCATTAGTACCCTATTTAATTAAAGCAGTTAATGTATATACCAACTATGCAATGGTAGCCGATACAGCACCATATAAAGTGGTTTGGGTTGATAGTGTACGTTTTTACGAACGAAGCAATTACATGCGATCTGCTCCTATTAAACGTGCCATATTTTTTGCAGGTGGAAGAACTTATTCGCGCAAAGACCATAACTTAACTTTAAGCAGATTGGGCAACTTAGGTGTGTTTAAATTTGTAAATGTAAAGTTATTAGCCGATAGCAACTCGGGTTTTATAAATGCTAATATTGAGTTAACTCCATTGCCTAAAAAATCAATTAGTATTGAGTTAAATGGCGCATCAAAATCAAACAACTTTATTGGACCAGCTTTAAATGTTAGGTTCAGAAACCGGAATGCATTTAGAGGAGCCGAACTCTTACTTATCAATACTTCAAGTGGTATTGAAACCCAATTTAATGGACCATTTAAAGGACAATATACTTACGAGGTAAACCCAAAAATAGAATTGTATTTTCCACGCTTTTTCTTACCTGCCAAACTTGCTAAAAACCGCAGCATGTTTGTACCTAAAACTAAATTTATTTTAGATTATAGCTACACAAGCAGGGTTAATTATTTCAATTTACAATCAACGCGTTTTTCTTATGGTTATAAATGGAAACCTAATTTAGCAGTTGACCATGATTTGGGTGTGCTTAATGTTACCTACTTTAATATCTTTAATCAATCGGCTGCATTTAGTGATTTGTTAAACCAAAATTTGTTTTTAAAACAACGTTTCGAAAACCAGTTTATTGAAGGAGTTACCTATAATTTTATGTACAACGAGCAGGTAATGCCTAAAATAAAACACCCATTTTTTATTAGTGTAACAGCCGAAGTTGCTGGCAGTATATTGGGATTAAGCAATATTGGTAACACCAAAAAACCTGGAGAATCATTTCAAGTATTTAATGTAAACTATGCGCAATTTGCACGTGTAGAGTTTGAAGTGCGCAAGTACTTTAAGTTTGACAAACGCAATAGAAAATACTTTGCCACACGTTTTTTATCGGGCTGGGGATTACCTTATGGCAACTCCTCTTTTATGCCTTACGTTCGTCAGTTTTTTTCGGGTGGTGCATATAGTGTGCGAGGTTTCCCTTCATTCTCATTAGGTCCTGGTGCATATTATCCACCAGCTAGTTTGCAAAAAGGATTTTACTTACAACAAGGTGGCGAAATAAAATTAGAAGCCAATGCCGAGTACCGTTTTAGCTTTACCAAAATTTTAAAAGGTGCTTTATTTGTTGATGCTGGAAATACTTGGTTAAACAATGCCAATGCGCAATTACCCGGAGCCGAGTTTAACTTCAATTCATTTTACAAACAAGTTGCAGTAGGCATTGGCACAGGCATAAGACTTGATGTGCAATTTTTTGTGTTACGCTTAGATTTAGGAATACCTGTAAGAAAACCTTGGTATGCCGAAGGACAACAATGGCAGTTTAGCAAAATTAACCCCAACAGCGCAACCTGGAGACGCGAAAATCTAATACTTAACTTGGCTTTTGGATATCCGTTTTAGGGAAGAGTTATGAATTATGAGTTTTGTTTCCGCTTTTAATCTTCCATTTCCATAAATTCTGTTTCAATATAATCATGTGCATCTAATACAATCTCTTCCTTCCTGTATAAATCTCTAACTTTTGAATACGCCTCATCAGCAGAATTCGACTCAACTTCAATAATTCTTGAAAGTGTTTCTTTGACTTCGATTTTAAATGTTCCCATGTTTAATTTTTTTATAGTTACCTCTACTTACAAATTCTATTATTCCTGTATCACGTAATACTTGAAGCTGTTGCCTAATTTTGTCCTTTATGAAATTATTTTTAGGGTATTTCAATCTTAGCTTATCCTCAAATTTATAGACGTCTTCTAACGAGAATATTTCTTTTTTTATTAAATCAACACAAAGCATTACATCCAAAACCCAACCCTTAGTTTCTTTTGATTTTTCTCGTAGGAACAAAGTTTTTTTAAATGCATTTTCAACAATGTTTTGGTCAATTAATTTGGAATCTTTTACCAAAAAAACCTTTCCTGCCTCTGCAATATTTGATATGTCAATATTGCAGCCAACCCAACCCGCTCGCTTTGCAGTGGATGAAAGTGGGTTTCTTTTTATAATTATTTCAGGCGTGAAAAATTGTTTCGGAATGATAAGAAAATTATTTACAGCCCAATCTTTTGAATATGTTAAAAAGAAAAAATTCGGATTTTGATTTGAGTTTATTCTTTCAATCATTGTAGCGTAGGCTCCATCATTTATTGTATTTGAAAGCTTTCCATTCTTGCTTTTTAATTCAAACTCCTCATTACATTTCTTACAATAAAAATCTGCTACGGGTCTGTTATTTTCAAATTCATTTAATGGTATTTCGCCACAACAAGGACAATACGAGTTTTCTTTAACCCAATTTTCGGTTAAAACTCTAGCGATTTGTGAATTACTAGAATATCCTTCAGCAAGTTTTGTGTTGAAACTAAGTTTCATTTGTGTTATGTATTTTGCGTTAGGGTTCCGAAGCTTCGGAAGCATTGGAAATCCTTTTGTGAGGCACGAGCAAAAGATTGAAACAAAAAGCCCGACCCAAAGGGGAACGCCCAACTTTTTGTTTCTACTAATTTTATGCCCTGTATTTCCAAAATTATCAAACCCTATTTTACTTCTTCCGCATCAGCTTGGGGAGTTGGTTTTTCGTTAGCTTGTGCTTGGTCGTTTCCTTTTAGGTAGGTTGGTAAATTTAATCCAGCCATTTCAAATAAATCGTTTAAAGGTGGCACCGTTTTCATTAATCCCGAAACAAAATTTGCTGTCGAACCATTTTTGTCTTGTCCTTGACCCGAATCCCAAACTGTAATTTTATCAATTTTAATATTCTTAACGGCTTCTACTTGGGTTCTTACCAATTCAGGTAATTTTTCGAGCAACAATAATTGGAATGCTTTAGTTGGGTCGCCACCGGCTGCGGCAACTACTTCCTTATAACCTTCGGCTTGTTTGGTTAATATTTCAAACAAACCTTTAGCCTCTGCTTCCATTTTTGCATAAATAGCATCGGCCTCACCTTTGGCATTTTCTCTTATTCTTTCAGCATCTGCTTGCGCTTCAATAATTGCACGTTGTTTAGCAATTTCGGCTGGTATAACTATGTTGGCTATTTGGGTTGAGCGCTCTCTTTCTGAACGTGCTAACTCTGCTCTTTGTTCGGCCAAATAAGCTTCTTCGAGCGCTTTTGCTTGTTGCACTTTTTCGGCAGTAATTGCGATACGTAACGATTCTGCTTCTTTTTCTCTTCTTAATGCATCAGAGTTTGCAATAGCAATTTTGGCTTCGTTTTCACCTTTAATAGCCAAGGCATTTGCCTCTGATGTTTTTACCCTGGTATCTCTTTGTGCTTCTGCTTTTCCAATGGCTTCATCTTTTGATGCAGCGGCAATACTAATTTCTTTATCTTTTTGGGTAATGGCAATTTTTACATCCCTATCTCTATGCGTTTCGGCAATTTGTGTATCCTTTTCTCTGTCTGCTAATGCCTTTCCTGTTTCTCCAATTTTTTCTTGCTCGGCAACACTAATTTTTGCTTCGTTAATAGCTTTTGCTGCTGCTTCTTTACCTAGTGCTTCAATGTAACCCGACTCGTCTTTTATATCGGTAACGTTTACGTTAATTAGTTTTAAGCCAATTTTCTTTAACTCGCTATCTACATTTTTCGAAATGTTATCTAAAAATTTATCCCTGTCCGAATTTATTTCTTCGATAGTCATGGTGGCAATAACCAAACGCAATTGACCAAACAAAATATCTTTAGCCAACTCTTGAATTTGTTCAGATGTTAAACCCAACAATCTTTCGGCAGCGGTATTCATACTATCTGTTTCGGTTGAAATTGCAATGGTAAAACGACAAGGTACATCCACACGAATATTTTGGCGACTTAAAGCATTGGTTAAATTAGCTTCGATAGATAATGGCTTTAAATCTAAAAAAGCAAAATCTTGAATTACTGGCCAAATAAATGCACCACCACCGTGTACACACTTGGCAGATGTGCCGCCTGTTCTACCATAAATTACTAAAATTTTATCTGATGGACAACGTTTGTACCTAGATACTAAAGCTGATATTGTTACAAAAATGACTAATGCTGCTACTACTAAAATTACAATTGACGACATATTGATTTTGTTAAATTGTTTCTACTATTAAAATACTATTATTTTCAACCCTTACTACCTTAACTAAGGTATTTGATGCAATATAATTATTTTCAGTCATTGCATCTAACTCATGAAAAGAACCATTAACACTAATCATTATTTTGCCCTTACCACTTTTTTTCTCTGGAATGGGTAAATAAACTTCTCCTGTTTTATTAACGGTATTTGATATTTTGAAGGAATTATCTTCAGCTAATTTTTGAATTTGTTTGATGATAAAAAAATACATAAACACAAACAGTAATCCAATAATTAATGATACAACAATTAGCAACCATTGGCTTTGTATACTATCATAAAGTGAAATACCACTCCAGCTAAACCCCAGCAAAAAGTTAATTAAATTACGAAGCGAAAACAATTGAAATGGTGCATCTCCTCCATCAAAATCACTATCAAAATCTGCATCAAGCCCATCAGAAGAATCAAGCCCAACAAAGGTCATGATGGTTTGTATGATAAATATTAAGCTTGCAGGTATAGCTATAAACCAAAAGGTTCTTAATAGCGGGTCTAAGTTTTGTAACATTTCCATAAGTGCCAAAAATACACCTATTTATTGTAATTTTTATAGGATAAAAATTAGGACGGTTTAGGAAAAAAAGTATCGCGTTACATTTTGTAAAATATTTAATTTAACCAATGATTCGCAAACTTCTTGCTGATGCAGTTTTACGCTGTCATGCTAATCTGAATAATTCAAATTGGTTAGTTCTCATTGTTAAATCCCTTCGCGTAAATTATTTTCAATTTTAATTCCTCAGTATAATCAACATCATACACTATTGAATTAATTATTTCAAAAAGTAAATCCTTATCAATTCTGTTATCTGCTACGTCTACTGCAATGTTTTCCATTTCTGCTATAAATCTTTCTGTTCTAAATGAACAATTATTGATTTCCAAAAAATAAGCCGATAATGCAATTGAAGCTCTTTTATTTCCGTCTTGAAAGCTATGATTTTTGTTAATTGAGAAGAATAAATGCGTAAGTTTATGTTCTAATTCCGGATAATAAAAATCATTTTAACATGCTCTATAACACTTTCCAATAAGTCTATATTTAAAATGCCTAGTGCACCTCCAGATTGATTAATTATTTCGTCATGCACCATTACAGCATGAGAAGTGTCAAAATATGCAAATGCCATGTTATCGGTCTTTTAGTCGTTTAAAAACATCTAACAGGTCGGGATTTTCTATCACTCGTTGTAATAGGTCTTTACTTTTATCGCCTAAAAACTTGTCGTAGTCTGCGGCACTTAATGAATTAATGTAAGGTTTTAACCTTTCATGTATAATATTCCTTAAACCATAATCTCGGCTTGCCATTTTGCTTCTTGCATCTTCAATTTGTGGTATCCAAAATCGTTGTTTTGCAAACTCGTTTATCAATTCATCCAATTCATTTGGTTGCAATTTTCTGCTTAATTTTTCAGACTGTGATTTCATTGCGTCTGCTATCCCCACCTCAAATGAAGAAATTAACCTAAGCACTTCAGAATACATTGTGTCCCTCATGTTTTCTTTTTCTTCTAATTTCAAAATCACTTTATATTCAGTTGATTTTTCAAGAAAAATGGCATTGTAAATTGCATCGGTATAAACAGCATATTTATAGTTACCCATCTCTAAGTATTTATTCAATGCCTCTGTATACTCTTTTCTATAAACAGGCTCTCGAGCCATTGCAATTAAAAAATCCTCTTCACGCTGATTGATAAATTTTGTTGAGCCACCTAACTTTTGATTAAGTGTATCAATTACAATATCCAATATTTTACTTCTTAATGCTTTGGCTTTTTCACTTTCCATTAGCAGCATCCCTAAGTTCAAAAATGAACGAAAGTTAAAAATCCCAAGCTGAGGAGCTTTAGCTCCTTCTTGCAACATCCAACCAAATTCTTCTTTAAACTCTTTGAGTGCTTTCCCTTTTAAATTTACATAACCATTATGTTTTAACTCTTCTTCGTTCTGAGATAAATAATGATTAATTGTTGATATATCAATATTGTAAAAATCTGAAATTTGTTGCCTTGTAAATTTATATTCCCCATCAAACAACATACCTGTTATACCCAGATAGTTTTGAATGTTTTCTATTGCTATTTTATTATTAAGTATATTTTGTCGGTCAATAGCAGAAATTGTTAAATCTTTCATATTTCCAAGTTTTGTGGGTAAGTGTTTTTGTTTCTCTTGTGTATAAGAGAAACAAAAATTAAAACACTGTTTTTCAATGACTTTAGTGGTCTTAAAATTTTCATCATCCTTTGGTGGTTATCACTATTTTTATCGGTTTTAGTAGTTCCTTGTTGCTGCGATAAGCTTATCAATTTTATTTTGCAAATAAACCTAGTTTTCAATTATATAGCGACAATCCGTCTACTAATATAAAAATAAAAGCGGAAACAAATACTGAAACTTTAATTCAGCACAGTTAATTTAAGGTTGATAATATAGATTGAACGTGAAGTTACTACTCTATCACTGTTAAAAATTCAAATATAATTTTATGGTTCAATTTATTGTTTCGATAGTTACGACAATAAATTGACTATAACTTCTCTGCAATGCTACCAAACTCAAACTGCATATCGTTTAGTTTGCGGTACAAGCCATTTTGTGACATCAATTGTTCGTGTGTGCCTAGTTCGGTTACGGTACCTTTATCAATTACTGCAATTTTATGTGCATTGCGTATGGTGCTTAACCTATGTGCAATTACAAAACTTGTACGATTTTTCATGAGGTTATCTAATGCATCTTGCACCAGTTGTTCGCTTTCACTATCTAATGATGAAGTGGCTTCATCTAAAATTAATATAGCTGGATTTTTAAGTATGGCTCTTGCAATTGCAATACGCTGGCGTTGGCCTCCACTTAATTTTACTCCTCGCTCGCCTACAATGGTATCATAACCTTCGGGAAAATTAGTAACAAAATCGTGGGCATTGGCTTTTTTAGCAGCTTCGGTTATCTCTTGTATAGAAGCTCCATGTTTTCCATAAGCAATATTTTCGGCAATGCTTCCGCCAAATAAAATTACATCTTGTGGCACAAAAGCAATTTGCTTACGCAGTTGAGTTAACGGAAAACTACTTGCATCTTTTCCATCAAACTTAATAGTACCTGATGTGGGTTGATAAAAACTTAACAGCAAACTTGCAATGGTACTTTTGCCTGCACCACTTGGGCCAACTAAAGCTATTTGTTCGCCAACATTTGCATGTATGTTTATTTGTTTTAACACGCTTACATCCATTCTGCCAGGGTAGCTAAAAGCAACATCAGTAAAAGTTACTTCGCCATTTATATGATATTTTTCGGCAATGGGTTCATCAATTAACTCCACATTTTCGCCTTCGGCACGCAAAATTTCGCGTACACTTTGTGTGGCTCCTAATGTTTTTTGCAACTGACTAAACATATCGGCAAAGCCAGCAAATGTAGCCCCTACAAACATGCTAAAAATTACAAACATGGTTAATGCACCAATTGATAATTCGCCTGTTTGAATCATGTTTGCACCATACCACATTACAAATGAAATGGCACCAAATACACTAAAAATCATAAACGAAATAAATGCACCACGATAACGGGCATTTGCAATTGCAGTATCAACTACAGCATAAATACTTTTTAGGTAACGGGCAATTTCATTGGCTTCGCTAGTAAATGATTTTACGATGCTAATACCTTGAAAAGTTTCTTGCACGATTGTGCCACTTTCGGCCAACTGATCTTGCGCAATGCGCGACATTTTACGAATACGCATACCAAAAACTACAGCTAAAACAGCAATTATTGGCACTACCGAAAGCATAATTAAAGCAAGTTTTGTGCTTATCCAAAATATAAAACCTAAACCAATAATTAAGGTAAAAATACCACGTAAAAACTCAGCTAAAGTAAACGAAATAGCATCTTGTATTTGAGATAAATCTGAAGAAATACGGTTACTTAATTCGCCTACACGTTTTTCGGTAAAAAACGACATGGGCATACTTAGTAATTTACTGTAAACATCTTTACGCATATTTGCCAAAGATTTTTCGCCAACCTCAGTTAACAAATAAACCCGCAAGTACGAAAACACAGTTTGCACAGCTAATTGAATAAAAATTAAAAGCAAGGTAAAATTAAGTGTCCATTTAACTTCCTTAAGTCCTAAGCCATCAATAAAACTTGGTGTATTGCCCATAATACCTGCGGCTGCACCAGGTGTTGCGGCATCAATCATTTTACCTAAAAAAAATGGAAATAAACTGGTGGTAAAAGCCGATAAAGCAATAAAAATCATACTTAATATAAACTTACCTTTATAAGGTTTTAAGTATTTAAATAATACTACCGCTTGCTTTAAACTCTCTTTGCTAATTTTAACTTTTTCTGAACCGTCTTTATCACTTTTGTTACTCCTACCGCGTGCCATATTTTTATACTAATAATTTAAAAACCAAAATTTAAGGCTACAAAAAAACGTGTTTATAGGCTGATAATAAAATGAATTTGCAATGCTTAGGTAAACAACATCATTAAGTAGGTGGAGGAAGGATTATCATCATACCTGAACCAATAAAGGTTGTAAAAAAAGCGTATTAATCTACGTAATCTTGCAAATAAGTAAACTTTGGGGTTAGGCTACCATTGGCTGCAATAGTTGAATTTGCTATGATATTATCATTATCTGAAATAAGTAAAAAAGGCAATACATTACGCACCAGTTGAGAGCCAAACTCTACAGATGCATCTACTGGCAATTCGCAAGGTAAATTTCCTACGGCTTGCACATCAACACTTTCTTTGGTAAATGGTTCTACTTCGGCATTTAAAAATGGATTATAACCAAAGAAAGGTGTTTCGATGGTAGTGCCTCTTATGGTACTAGGAATAGGACCGGGAATATCACAACTAATATCCGAAACAACTTTAATATTAAACACATTACGTTTCATTTCTTCGCGTGTAAAAAATGGTTCAATACCTGCGTGCCAAAAAACTGCATTAATAAAGATATCAGCCTTTTTATAATATGGCGCAAATTTGCTGCGGTAATCTTCTGGGTTTTTATAAAAATGAGACTTATCCCATTGGCCACCATCTTTACGCTCATAATAGTTTTCGCTACGTAATTGCGCATAAACAGGCTCATCAAACTCTTTTGTAATAAACTCTTCGGGCGTTACATGTCTAATTTTAAGCTTACGCATTAATTCTATGACACCATGTGCAACGCGGCCATCACCACTTAAAATAATTTTTGTTGGCGGAATTTTTATCCCTTCATATTGCGCATACATCTCGTTCATGTCGGCACATTTATTAGCAGGTTTTAATTGATAAGCACCTGTTTTTTTACCCCACAATAAAAAGGCATAATGAGCCCCTACTATTCCGGCAAACCTGCCAAAACCAATAATTCTATTTCCACCTTCCCATACCAAAGTTTCGTAATCAATTAGGGTAATGTTTTTTTCTAAAATAGTGCGCAATAACTTGCGGTTGAATGATTGTTTTTTAATGGTATGCGAAAAAAACACATACGTTTTATTGGCAATTAAATCATCAATAGGAACTTCTTTAACCCCCAATAAAACATCTGCAATAGAAATATCTTCAACTACTTCAACCCCTAGGGTAGTATATGCATCATCACTAAAGCACCTGTGTTTTGATGATTGAACTACAACTTTAACATTTGAGAATTTTTGCATTACCTCTACACATTGCGTAGGTGTAAGCGGTGTACGTAAATCTGGTGGAGTTTTTCCCTCCCTAATTATGCCAATTACTTTCATATAAGTGGGCGAAGTTACATTTTAAGCCCAAACATCAATAGCTATTTACTATAGTAATTATCTTACTGCGCTATTTATTTATGTGTTTGGCATTTTTTAGCTTAAAAACATTATTCAATATCTTTTGTAGCATCTACAATATTGCGTATTACGTTATCCGTTTGTGAAACAGACTTTACCAAAAGCGAAATTAATTCGTTGATGCTTGTTAGATTTAATTCCTCATGTTTAAATTCAGCACATAATAAATCGCATAAACCCATAATATTGGCAATTGGCCTGCGTAAGGTATGCGATTGCATAAAAGCGATACCTAACAGCTTTTTATTTTGTAGCTCTATTCTTAGCTCTGCCTGCTTACTATTATCAATATCTTTTCCGTTAAGTGCTACGCCCATTAATTGTCCCGAATTATCGTAAACAGGGAAATAAGTAAGCTCAACCCAAAACGACATTCCCTCTGCAACAATTTTTGATTCTATTTTATTACTTATGCCTTTAAGTGCATCATCAATATATTTTTTAATCTCGATGCGCATTTCTGGATTTATAGGATAATCCCAAATAGATTCGCCCACTCCGATATTTCTATCAAAAAGCATTTTCATTATTTGGGTAGCAACCCTATTATAAGTTAAAACGCGACAATCTTTATCGATTAAAATATTTAAATCGTTAGTGCTATCAAGTATTGCGCGTAATTTATTCTCCGATTTTCGCAATGCATTATGCATAAATTTTATCTCGGTAATATCAGATTGTACCGCAATAAACCCAATTACTTTTCTATTGGCATCTACAAGCGGTTGTATATCCATATCAACCCAAAACTCGTTACCTTTTTTGCCTTTATTTAATATTTCAACCCTAATGGCATTTCCATCATTTAATGCATCGCGTAATTTTTGTATGGTGCGTGTGTCGGTCTTTTCAAACTGTAAAAATGCACCTGGATTTTTACCCACTACTTCATCAGATGTGTACCCAGTTATTTTTGTAAAACTAGGATTAACCCATGTTATATTTCTATTGGCATCTGCAATAATTACCCCATTTGAAGTTTTTCTGGCAACATGCGAAAGACTGGTTAATCTTTCTTCAATTAATTTTCTATCGGTAATATCCACCATTACACACATGGCACCTTCTACATTATTTAAGGTATTAAGATAGGGCGAGGCAAATGCAATAACATTAACCACAGTACCATTTTTTTGCAATAAGGTTAACTCTTGTCCTAGTATTGATTTATTGGTATTAATGGCCATTGCCGTAGGACACTTATTATAATCAATATCATTGCCAAATATATCGCATAATTTAGTAGAATTAACCCATTTATCTTTGCCTAATTCGGGTTGTTTACCCCATAATTCTAATGCGCTATCATTATAATCGGAAATATAACCATTAGCATCTGTTAAGTATACAGCCACAGGTAATCCGTTTAAAATAAAACGCAATTTTTTTTCGCTTTCTAAAAGTTGAATTTCTTTTTGTTTAGTAGTGGTAATATCTTGTATTGCGCCAATTAAACGAATTATTTCACCATTTTCAACAATAGATTTAGCTTTTATATGAACCCATTTTAAATGATTAGTTGGCGTAATTATACGTAGCTCTAAATCAAATGAAACACCCTTATGATAAAGCAAATCAAAAGCATCAGAAATTGAAGCCAAATCTTCAGGATGATAAAAACTTAATGCATTTGCAATTGTAGGCGTATAATCTTTATCAACCTCGTGTACCTTATATACCTCATCTGTCCAAGTAAGTTCAGTTGTTGCTACATTAAAATCCCACCCGCCAATCTTTGCCATTGCATTGGTTTTGGTAAGCAATTGCGAAGTACGTTTGTAATCTTCGGTAATTAGTTTGTAATTGGTAATATCATTGCCTGTCCCAATAAATCCATCAAAATTATCATCATTAAAAACAGGGTTGGCCTTAATTTGTATCCATCGGTAAATACCGTCACTTCTTAACAACCTACATTCTATTAAAAATGGTAACTTACTTAACAATGCACTTTTAATGGTAGTATTAAGGTTGTTAATATCATTTTTGTGAATTGATTTTAAAGCACCAAAGTTAACCTCATCAGATAAGCTATTACCAGTAAACTGCAAGTATTGCTGGTTAAAAAACACAAACTTCCCATCAGCATCACAAATCCACAACATCACAGGTAGCGCATTTAGAGTGGCATTTACAAGGTTGCCTCCCAAATCCTTATCTGTCATAAAAATTGTATACCAAATTTAATATAAATGAATCCTAAAAAATTAAACCGAAGCAATAACAAATTTAAACTAATTTACAATTAACTACCAAAAGTAAGAAACTAACAACACTTATACAAAATAAACAGAAAATGTGACATAACTACTTCGATAATTGTAGATAATACTTTAAACTATTATCAAACACAAAACTAGCAAAATTGATAGCAGGTATAATGTGATAAAAAACTATTTTCGCGGGGTTATGAGTGATACAAATTTTGCAGAAGAAATGAATTGGAGAGGCATGTTACAAGATATTATGCCTGGCACAAATGAGTTGTTAGAAAAAGAAATGGTGAGTGGATATATTGGTTTTGATCCAACTGCCGACTCGTTACATGTGGGGCATTTAATGCAAGTAATGACTTTAATTCATTTTCAGCGGGCTGGACATAAACCTTTTGCTTTGGTAGGCGGTGCTACTGGTATGGTGGGCGACCCTAGCGGCAAAAGTGATGAACGTAACTTATTAAATGAAGAAACTTTAAACCATAATGTGGCTTGTATACACCAACAATTAGAGAAATTTTTAAACTTTAATAGTGGTGCAAATAGTGCAGTAATGGTAAATAATTACGATTGGTTTAAAAACTTTAATTTCTTGGCATTTATACGTGATGTAGGCAAACACATTACCGTAAATTACATGATGGCTAAGGATAGTGTAAAAAGAAGATTGGATGGAGAAAACGGACTATCGTTTACAGAGTTTACTTACCAATTGGTGCAGGGTTATGATTTTTATTACTTATGGAAAAACCACGGTATAAAAATACAAATGGGCGGAAGCGACCAATGGGGAAATATTGTTACCGGAACTGAATTGATTAGAAGAAAAGATGGTGGTGAAGCATTTGCACTAACAACTAATTTAATTAAAAAATCTGACGGAACTAAGTTTGGCAAAACAGAAAGCGGTGCAGTTTGGCTTGATGCAAAAAAAACATCGCCATACAAGTTTTATCAGTTTTGGTTAAATGCAACTGATGATGATGCCAAAAGCTGGATTAAGATTTTTACTTTATTAACCCAAGCAGAAGTGGAAGCTTTAACGGTAGAACATGATGCAGCGCCACATACACGCACTTTACAAAAAGCATTAGCAAAAGAAATTACCATACGTGTGCATGGCGAAACAGAGTATAACACCGCTATAGAGGCTAGTAATATTTTGTTTGGAAATGCAACTGCGCAAGCATTTGAACAACTAAACGAAACAACATTTTTAGATATTTTTGATGGTGTACCACAATTCACCGTGTCTAAATCAGAACTTGAAACTGGTATAAATTTGGTTGATTTTTTAGCGGAAAAAACACAGGTATTTCCATCAAAAAGTGAAGCTAAAAAAATGCTTGCAGGCGGTGGAGTAAGTATTAACAAACAAAAAGTTGAAAATATAGACGCACCAATAACTGCTGCACAATTAATAAATGGCAAATACTTAATTGCACAAAAAGGCAAAAAGAATTATTTTTTAATAACGGCTATTTAAAAAATTAGCAGATAAATTCGAAGTACTAAATTAGCTCCGTAGAACTTTGTTTCGAAAAGAGAAAAGCTAACCGAATTATTAAGTTTTACTTTTACAACATTCAATATTTTATTCTCCTATTTCGAATTTCGATTTTTCGATTTCGATTTTTTTAGATTTCGAATTTTAGATTTCGAATTTCTAGCTTTATTTCATCTTATTACGTTTTACTAAAAACGGCAATAAAACTTGGCTAAAATCATTGCCTACATTAGCCTCTACAAACTCAATTTTAAACTGTGCACATTTAAGTTTTAGTTGTTTTTGATGCGCTGCTAAAGCCTGTAAATATTGCTCTTTTACTTGTGCAGGAAAAAGTTTCATCTTCTCTCCTGTTTCACTATCAACAAATAAATATGGCCTATTGGTAAAGTTAAATTTATGTTCGGTTGCATCATCCAATACATGAAACAATACTACTTCATGCTTATTATATTTTAAATGTTGCAAGGCCGAAAACAATGCATCATTTTCAGCCGGATTAGTAAACATATCACTAAAAATAAGTACCAAACTTCTTCTATGTAAACGTTCTGCTAATTGGTGCAAACTATTGGCCAAATTCGAAACTGCATTAACCGCTTGAGGTTTTAACAACTCTTCCATTTTTGCATACAGCATACGCACATGAGTTTGCGAAACCTTGCATTGGCTATGGTAAACAAGCTCTTGGTTAATTAACGAAAGTCCGCTGGCATCGCGTTGTTTACGCAATAATTGCATAAGTGATGCTGCTGCAAAAACACTAAAACGCATTTTATTTAATCCTTCAGTTGGATAAAACATACTACCCGAAGTATCAATTACAATTTGGCACCTTAAGTTCGTTTCTTCCTCGTAACGTTTAATAAAAAGTTTATCGGTACGGCCAAATAATTTCCAATCGATATGCCTTGTACTTTCGCCTGTATTATAAATTCTATGTTCGGCAAACTCAACCGAAAATCCATGAAACGGACTTTTATGTAAACCCGTAATAAAACCTTCAACAACTTGTGTTGCTAAAAGCTCTAAATTATTCGTGTTTAAAAGTGTTTCGGGTGATAATGTTTGCATATTTTATAATTACAACGCAAAATAAGTATAATCTATTAATTATATGCTTTAATAATGCTTAGGTAAAATTCACCAAGTGATTTTACAAAGAATTAACAAATAAAATTGTCCAAGAATATCGGTTTGATTCCTTTAATCAATAAGCTTAAGTTGCATGGCAAGCTTAATTAGTTCGGCAATGCTATGTACTTCTAACTTGCGCATAATATTGGTGCGGTGGGTATCTACCGTACGTGGACTAATATGTATTTTTTCGCCAATTTCTGTGTGCGATAAACCTTGTGCTACATACTTTACAATTTCGCGTTCGCGGGCTGTTAATACGTAACGTTTATCAATACTATCATCTATTCTATTTATTTCGGTTGATACTTCTTCACTAAAATAAGTTCCACCTTTGGCAATCTCTTTTAATGCAGTGATGAGTTCTTTTTTGCCCGTATTTTTTAAGATGTATCCTTTAACACCTGCATCTATCATATCAGTAATAATAGCCTTATCGCCAAACATACTTAGTGCCAATATTTTTTGATGAGGTTTAATGCGTCTAATGGCATGTGCAAACTGTATTCCATTCATTTCGGGCATATTAATATCTGTAATAACAATATCAATATTTACCTTTTTTAAACAAGTTAATGCATCTTCACTTCTAAGTGCTTCACCTTTAATTTCAAACTCGGGTTCGTTTAATAATAAAGCCTTAATTCCATCAATAAGCATTTGATGGTCGTCAATTATAAATAAGGTTATAGAACTTTGCATAGCTAGTTAAGGCTTTTCTGTGTAGTTCAAATAAACGAAAAAATTATTTTAAAAGTTAACTTTAATTGAAAGGATTTCAGATTTTATTCGCAATCAATGTTAAGCTTATTAACACTTTATCAAAAAATTTAACAGCGGTTAACTTAAAATAAAATAAAGAAACAAAATACGAAAGGATACTCTACTCTATTTTGTTTGTAACAACACAAAATAATTTTATCTTTGGTTAAATTATCACCACATGCTAAATATAAATTTAACCGAGAAGCAATACAATTATATTAATTTTACTGCAATGATATTAGTTTTTAGTACGGTAATACTAAGTATCACAACGTATAAATTTGGGTCGATTGAGTTTATAGATACCATTAAGATAATTCAAACCAATATTGTTGTCTGTCTTTTTTTTCCGTTGGTAATCATTATAAAAATACTGCAATGGAAAAATATTATTCCAAAATATAAGCCTAATCCGCTTAGCGTAATTTGGCCCAGTTTTAACAAAACCAATTATCCACAGTATTTTAATTACAATATAAATTTAAACAGACGATTATTACTTTTATTACTGCTTGGGGTGTTTTTAATTGTAACGGTATTGCTCTAAAAAACATATTAATTACCCATCAAAAAAGGCCATCATTTTATAAAAACGATGGCCTTTTTAACTATAATAGCAGGTAATATTTACTACCTAAAAGTTACTGTTGTTTTATGAATTAGCTTTTGCGTGATCAGCTAAAAACTGCGCCAAACCTTTATCAGTTAATGGATGATTTAACAATGCTAATATTGCGCTTAATGGGCTAGTAATAACATGTGCTCCATATTGTGCTGATCTTATAATATGAACTGGGTTACGAATAGATGCTGCTAAAATTTGAGTTTGATATCCTTGTACCGCAAAAATCTGAGAGATTTCTGCAATTAACTGCATACCATCATAGCTAATATCATCTAATCTGCCAACAAACGGAGAAATATAAGTTGCACCAGCTTTTGCTGCTAATATTGCTTGTCCTGAACTAAAAATTAACGTACAGTTAGTTCTTATTCCTTTTGATGAAAAATATTTAATTGCTTTAATACCATCTTTTATCATCGGTATTTTTACCACAATATTCTCATGCAATGCAGCAAGTTTATCGCCCTCGGCAATCATTCCTTCGTAGTCGGTGCTAATTACTTCGGCACTTACATCACCAGAGGTAATGTTACAAATATCTACATAATGTTTTAAAATGGCTTCTTGGCCTTTAATTCCTTCTTTTGCCATTAATGAAGGATTAGTGGTTACACCATCTAAAATTCCAAGGTCGTTTGCCTCAGCTATTTGGGCCAAATTGGCGGTATCTATAAAAAATTTCATTCCGTTTTAGTTTACTTGCAACATTAAACTTTTTACTCCTATTTTAATAATAAATTTGAACCATGGTTGATAAAGACTTTTGGGAAAGCCGCTGGCAACAAGCACAAACAGGTTGGGATTTAAAAATAGTTTCGCCTGCTATTAAATTATTTATTGATGACCTAACCAATAAGCAACTTAAAATTTTAATACCTGGCTGCGGCAATGCCTACGAGGCTGAATATTTATTAAAACAAGGTTTTACAAATGTTACCGTTATTGATATAGCACCAACCTTAACAGAACAATTACATGTTAAACTAAAAAGTTATGTTGATGCAGGATTCTTGAACATAATTTGTGGTGATTTTTTTAACCATAAAGGCCAGTATGATTTGATTATTGAACAAACATTTTTTTGTGCAATACACCCAAGTTTAAGACCAAATTATGCTAAACACATGCAACAGTTATTAGCACCCAATGGCAGCTTGCAAGGTTTATTATTTAATACCCATTTTGATGGCGGACCACCATTTGGCGGAAACACAACTGAATACTTAACTTACTTTAAACCCTATTTTAAAACTATAGCATTTACTCCTTGTGCCAATAGCATTAAACCACGCCAAGGCAATGAAGTATGGGTTACTTTAAAGGCATAGGAGAGGTGAAGAGTTGTTCTAAATATCAACAGAAAACTTTAAGTGTCCACCAAGTCCTTCTCGAATAATTCTCATCAAAGTAGAAACCCTAATGTCTGATGCATTATTTTCAATTCTTGAAATATAGTTTTTGGTAGTACCGCATTTTTCGGCAAGTTGTTGTTGAGTTAAACCTTGCTCTTTGCGAAGTTCTTGCAACATGGCACCAAGTTTAAATGCTTCAAACTCCTCCTCGTATTTTTCACGTTCGGCTGTACCTCTTTCTCCATATTGGCTATCTAAATGATTAGTAAATGAAGTGAGGTTATTATTTGTCTTTTTCATCGAAGTATTGTTTTTTAAGTCGTTCTGCTAATTCAATTTCATTTTTAGGGGTCTTTTGAGTTTTCTTCTGAAATCCATTAAGTAAAATTACCAATTTACCTTTATCAAAAAAACTAAAAACTCGGAAAATATCAGTCCCTACTTCTACTCTTATTTCGTAAATTCCTGTAGAACCAGTTATGTGTTAGAAATATTTTTCAGGCACACGGTCTAAAGTTGCAATCAATTGCAAAGTCCAGTTAAATTTTTTCTTAACTTCTGGTTTAAGCTTAGCGAAGAAATCAAGATAAAAATCTTTGTAATAGAAAATGTCCCTTATAAAATTTTCAGCCACCGAACAAAGTCACCTAATAAGGTATCATTTTCCAAGAATTATAAATTGTAATTGTAAATTTTAAAACGTTAAAAGCATTAGAAATTAATTTTTAAACACTATTTAAACACTGTTTAAATTTTAATTCCAAAAGTAACAAAAAAGCTTCTTCCATCTGCAGGTATAATACCTGGGCCTGGATATGACTCTGCTCTGCGGGTAAAATATATTTGGTTGAACAAGTTGTTGCAACTGCTTTCTATGGTGTATCTATTATACGAATATTTTAAGCTGATATCAAAAACTTTATAGGTTGGTATAATGCCATTTACTGCACCTGCTACCCTAATTGCATTGGTGGCATCCGTAAAATGTTCGGTTACATAATTGCCCTGAAAAGTGATAGAGAAACTGCTTATTTTATAGGTTAATCCACCACGTAACATTATTGGTGGTGCCATTTCTACTTGTTTGTTATTGATACTTTTGTCTTGCGAATTAATGTATTTTGCATCAACCAAACCCACATTACCAAATAACAATACACTACTTTTTGAATTACGTTTTACTGCCAATTTCCAAACATCTACTTCAGTAAAAAACTCCAAACCTGTGTTGCGCGAATCTGCAATGTTTGTTCTAAACCTATAATCTTGGTACAACGGTGGCTGATCTGATTTTAACAACTGCCCAATGCGATTATTGTAGGCAAGTAAAAACACAGTAACATCATAATTTATCAATCCTTTATAATTTCCTCTAGCACCAAAGTCTGCACTAAATCCGCTTTCATCTTTCATGTTTGCATCTACCTTTAAATTAGGATTTACAATGCGCAAATCGTTAAAATTTACCGCACGATAATTTTGCGAAAAGTTGCCATAAAACTCCAAATATTTATTGGCTTTAAAACTCACACCAACCCCAGCCAACACCAATGAACGGGCATTTGTTTGGTTGCTATAAATACTGGTATCTGCAATTACATTTCCTGCAAAATCTTTTGTTTGTAAACCATAATATCCATCACTTCCAGTACTAATATATTCGTATCTAATACCAGGCGTTATGCTCCATTTATTATTTATCCTAAAAATATTTTCAGCAAAAAAACTTACATTTTTATTGGTAAAAGTATAGTTTGATGCTTCTGGTTTATGTGGGTTATTAAAAGTAAAGTTTGCATCGCTACCTGCACTGCCATTGCCTTGTAATGATGTGGTAGTGCCATAATAAAACCTAGCACCAACCAACAAAGTATGTTGTTTATTAAACAGTTTGTAATGATGAAGCAACCGGGTTTCGTTACCCATATTTGCAAAATCACCAGCTATTAAAGTGCGGTTTCCACCTAAATCAATTACATTAATTCGCTCTAAATTACCCAATGATAAACGTTGAGAAATTAAACCAAAATTGCGGATATTTAATTTAGTTCGGTTACTAAATTTATAATCAAAAGTTAGGGCAAATAAATTCCAATTTACCTTAAACCAATTTCGTGCACGATACGAAACACGCGCATCTTTTTCAAATTGTGCATCCGTTAAACCACCCGGTTGCTGTGCATTGTATTGCATAAAAGTGTAATCTGCATTGATGGTAAAATTACTGTTTACACTATAAGCTGCCGAAGCATAAATGGTATTTACATCAAACTGCGAATTTGGCCGCCAGCCATTGCCTTGCTTATGGTTATAAAAAGTGTAGTAATTTAATCGACCTTTGGCTATTGTGCCGCCAATACTATTAAACGAACCAAAAAAACCAAACGAACCTAACGTTTGCCTACTTACTACTTCAATTTTTTTGTTGGTTGGTCCTTTTTTAAACACAAAATTTAACATGCCGCCAAACTGTGTTCCGTATTGCAAACTTGCCGCTCCTCTAACTATTTCTACTTGCCCTAGTGCTTCAATAGGTGGCGTGTAATAACTCTCGGGATAACCCAATGCATCGGCACTAATATCATATCCATTTTGGCGGGTATTAAAATTAGAAGTTCGGTTAGGACTTAAACCTCTTCCGCCTACACCAAGTTGCAAACCTGCTTGGTCGCTCTCCCAAATATTTAAACCAGGCACTTTACTAAACACTTGTCGTGCATTGTTGGTAGCCAAGTTTGCACCAATATCTTTTATTAATATTAACTCATTTTTCTTAGCTTCATATATAGCAAAACCTTCAACACTTTTAAGCCTACTTATGCCGTTAAGTTGTTCTTTTTCTGAAACAATAATGGCCTCATTTAAATTACGACTGATAAACACCAGCTCGGTATAATAAACTTCTTTTGTAGTATCTATATCAATTACATCAACTACTTTTTGCATGCCTTCGTAATACACTTCAATGGTATGTTTGCCATAAGGAATGTGCTGTAACTTAAACTGGCCTTGTTGGTTGGTTTGTGTTTTAACTTTTAATTGAGGCAAAGCAATTGTGGCGCCTGCAATTGGTTTATGGGTTGATAAGAATGTAACCTCACCCGTAAGCTCTGATTGCTGAGCATTTGCTACAAATTGCAGGAGAATTAATATAAAAAGTAACACTTTATTCATACGGCAAAATCCAAGTTTTATGTGCCCACGAATCTTTAAGTTGAAGTAAATTTATGGTGTCGTTAATGAGTAATTTACTTGGTTTGGCATTTAGTGTAACATACACTTCGGCCCTTACTTTATTTATATTTAATCCTTGGTTATTGTAATGTTGTTTTAAAAATTGGGCATACTGCAAAATTAAATCGGGCTGCATGGCAATTTGTTTTTCTTGATGCGGATTTAAAAATTGTGTATTGTCCACTACACCTTCTTTATTGCTAATTAAATCGGTAACATAAAAGGTTGCTGTTCCTGCTTTTTCCATGAGCATAACTCGCCAACTAAAACGATAACCTTCCTCGGCCCAAAATAAATTGCTTGGATAACACAAGTACCTTAACGGAAACAATACATGAAAACTAAACCACACTACAATTAAAACTGTAACAACTTTTTTTTGCCATAATGATTGTGTGGTATGTTTTGTAATTACATTAATGTTAGGTTTAATATTAAATATGCCGCGTAACCAAACTTGTAAACGGTGATGAAACCCATCAAAAAAAATGAGTGTACTCAATATCATTACCAATGGAAAAACACCAATTTGAAACATTGCACCTGTAACAATATGAAAAAACACAACGGCCAACCAAGCAACAAAACGTGTTTGAGGGAGTAACAAAAACAAACCCACAAAAACATCAAACAACATACCTGCCCAACTAAAGATATAAGCAACAATATCATAATTAAACAACCAGCCAATACCGGGCAAATTATTATTTGCAGGCAACCAAATACGCAACGGCATAGCCTCTATTAACCAACTATAATTTATTTTAGCAATACCAGCGAAAAAATAAACAAGTAATAATTGTGCTTTAAAAATATAGATGCTCCATGCTGGAACTTCGGTTACACTAATTTGTGGTTTTAGCAAAACATCAATCGCTAAATTTTTATTGGCAGGAACCCAAATCATTAAAAAACTTACTAAACTTACAAAGTAATAATGATTTAAATAGTAGGTAATATCAAGCAACTCGCAATAGGTAAAACAAACAAAAAACACAATTGCTGCAACCCGATAAAAAGCACCAAACATAATACCCAACGAAGCCAATAACATTAAAAAATGTATGGCATACATGTATATAGGTGGCAAGGTATTTACCCACTCAAAACCAAAATATTTAAACTGAACTTGGGTATTTACAAAATGTAAATCGACCCAACCCAATAACATAAAACGGAGGGTGCTTATAAAAGTAGCGGCCCCAAAAAGTATCCTAAAAGTTACTAGTGGGGCAATGCTAATTTTGGTAAATAATATGTTGGTGAGTTTATTCAAGTTTGCTAATCTCCATCCCCACTGCTATAGGTAATTGCTATACCCAATAAACTACTCATATCGCTTTTATAAAAACGTGTAGTTTTTTGCAACTCGGTATGCACATCATCAACCACCTGAAATTGTTGTGTAATAGCATCTGATAATTTAATGTTTGGCAATGCTGCAAATTTAGCATCAACTACAGCAACTTGCTGAGCAGTTAAAGTTAATAAATCGTTGCCACCAACTACTTTTTGTAAGTAATCATTAAAGCCTAATCCATCTATACCAGCCTGTGTTTGGCCTTGATATATTTGCTTAATGCTTAACCAATGTAACTTAGCCAATTGGGTAGAATAACCGCTGTAATAAGCTTCAACTTGTTCTGGTAAAGGGCTTGTTTGGCCTGGTCGCCTGCCTAACGGAATACCAAATTTAAAATTCTTTAATCCTTCGTAACTTTTTAAAAACTCGTTGTACAAAAGCGAAGTAGAACTGCCAATATCGGTACCTGTATTGGTGATAAAACTTTGACGATAGTTTGTCCAATCATTTTTAACTACTGAAACATTATTTACCACTTGATTAATTAATGCACGCAGGTAGTTAATTTTATTATTATTTTGGTTGATGGAATCTACCATTTGAACATCGGATAAACCGGGTGTATAAAGCAAATATTCTATTGCAAAAATACCTCGCGAGTCTCTATCAAAGTTTGCAAATGAAGTATCGTTTGCGTTAATTAAATTATTGATTTTAGTAGCCGAAACAGGAAAAGTTGCCACCTCTTCATTCAAACCTTTTTTAATACCCATTTCGCCAGCCGGACCAAAATTATAGGTATTACAAAACTGCCATTGTTCGGCAACATCAACCCAAGCTATACGTGCATTTTGCAATTGTTGAACAGTGGCATTGGCTTGTGTAAGTTGGTATATTTTATCTTGTAAAATTTGCGTTTTATCAAACAAACTTTGATATGCCGGAATAATTAAATTATCAGCATAATTAACCAACATTTCACCACGGTTGAAACCATCGGCATCGCCTGCACCATTATCTTTTTCGGTGCATGATGTTGCTAATAAAACCGTTAAAAACAAACCAATTACAAACTTTTGCATGATACTATTTTTTAAACCATAAAAGTTGGAGATTGCTCCCCAACTTTAATTATAAAACAACTATATAAATACTAACGACTTTGTTCGCCAACCCAATTCTTTTTAAAATCTTCAATTTCGGCAGTGGTAAAACCGTACACGCTTTGCACTTTATCTATTACTTGTTGCAGCTTAGCAATTTCTGTAGCTCTATTGGTAATAAAGTTTGCCGGCTTGCTGTTGCCATTTAATAAGGTGTAAATCTCATCAATTTCTGCGTCAGTAATTTTTTTACCATCTACCATTTTCCAGCCTAAAGTAAATCCTAAACACTCGCCAATTGAATGCAATGATCCAGCAGCATCAGCTTCTGTTAAAGTAGTAGCAGAAAGTTTAGCCATACTTGATTGGCAATAGTTAACTATGGTGGCAAAATTTGCTTTTTCGAAAGATAATTTAATTGCAGCAGCGGCTTCATCACGTTGGGTATTAAATGCAGCACCACCTTTAACAGCGGCTTGTAATTTAATAAAGTTAGTTTTCATGCTGCTATAAATTCCGTTACCATCATTTTTATCTCTGCGGGCCATGTAGCTCGCTAAATACTTATCAGCACCAGTGCCATGTTTTGCAGCATTGCTACTTTTAAAATGCGGGGTAGTTCCAAATAAATAAATGGCTTGATCTATTTTTTCAAGTGTAGTAGCACCACTAATTAATTGCATTGCTCCATTTGATAGCGCTGAACCAAACAATCCTTTTTCAATCATTTGTTCTGGCTCTAAACCATTTTCATTAAATAAATATCCACCATAAGTCCCTCCTTTGGTGCTTACTGTATCAGGGTTAAAGGTGTTGCTCGAAGCATCTTCTAACTCTTTAAACCATCCATCTGTGGCAGTTAATAAACCATTATAAAATGACGTAGTGTAGGCAGCATAAGAATTATTGTAAAAACCAGTTAAAGTACTAGCCGAAACAGTTGTTCCAGTTGTACGACCTTTTTTGCACTCAGTAATTAAAGCATCAAAATTACCACGCACTGCAACTAATGAAGTTACATTGGTATTGTAATTAGAACTATCATAAAAACTTGGAATATTAAAAGTTGGTTTGATGGTCTCTGCAACTTCTTCTTTTGTGCATGCTGTAAATAAAACAGCTACTAATAAAACTCCTAAAAACTTGTTTCTGTGTGTCATATATGTTTATTGATATTTAGATTAATTACAAATAGAGGCTGCGAATGTAAGTTTACCTAGCAACAAAAAAAATGATATATGGAATTTTTCTAAATAGCATAAAAAAACCGCTGTTATACAGCGGTTTAATTTTTAAATATCGTAAACAATTAAATATTACTCAATATCCCACGAATCGTAAAGAATGTTGATCAATTTATTTTCTTGCACTTGCATCGCTTCATCAGCCATAGCTACTTCCATTGCAAAATGGGTAATGGTATGACGTTCGTCTTGGGTAGTAATAGAATATAAGTGTTGCGCAGTTTCTAAAAAATGATTTTCGTGTTCATCATTAGGTAAAGCACGTAAAAAAGCTTGTTCTTTTACCAGGTCGATATTGCCATCAAAATGATCATTTAAAAAATCCATGATAACATCGGTTTCTGCTTGATCTAGCTTTCCATCAGATAAAGACAACATCATTAATAAATGAAAACCGGCCTCTAATTTGGTCATTTTTTTTATAAACTGCGTTTGCATAATTTCTCGATTAAATCAGGTTTAAAGATAAAAATAAATTTTATTCCTCCAAATAGTTTAACATCTTATTTAGGTAAACTTAGTTTTAACACCGCCTCTTCATAACAAATACAGGCATTGTATTTCA